>JAFAWL010000409.1 GCA_019241805.1 Actinomycetota bacterium | reverse complement strand
TGCGCAACGTCGCCGCCGGGGCCAACCCGGGTGGCCTCAAGCGGGGTATCGACGCCGCGGTCGAGGCAGTCAGCGCGGCGCTGGACGCCGCCTCGACGCCGGTCGAGGGCGAGCAGGCGATCGCGCACGTCGCCACGATCTCGGCGCAGGACGCCACGATCGGCAAGCTGATCGGCGAGGCGTTCACCAAGGTCGGCAAGGACGGCGTCATCACCGTCGAGGAATCGCAGACGATGGAGACCGTCCTCGAGTTCACCGAGGGTATGCAGTTCGACAAGGGCTACATCTCGCCCTACTTCGTGACCGATGCCGAGAGCGCCGAAGCGGTCCTCAGCGATGCCTACGTCCTGCTCACCACGCAGAAGATCTCGGCGATCACCGACCTGCTGCCGTTGCTGGAGAAGATCGTCGAGGGCGGCAAGCCGCTCGTCATCATCGCCGAGGACGTCGACGGCGAGGCTCTGTCCACGCTGGTCGTGAACTCGATCCGCAAGACGTTCGTCACGGTGGCCGTGAAGGCGCCGTTCTTCGGTGATCGTCGCAAGGCGTTCCTGCAGGACCTCGCGATCGTCACCGGCGCGCAGGTCGTGGCGCCGGAGGTCGGGCTCAAGCTCGACCAGGTCGGCGTCGATGTTCTCGGTCAGGCCGGTCGCGTGGTCGTCACCAAGGACACCACCACGATCACTCACGGCGCGGCGTCGCCGGCCGAGATCGAGGACCGCGCCGCCCAGATCCGCCGGGAAATCGAGGAGACCGACTCCAACTGGGACAAGGAGAAGCTCGTCGAGCGGCTGGCTCTCTTGTCCGGCGGCGTCGGCGTGATCCAGGTCGGCGCGGCCACCGAGGTCGAGCTGAAGGAGCGCAAGCATCGCATCGAGGACGCGATCGCCGCGACTCGCGCTGCCGTCGAAGAGGGCATCATCGCCGGCGGTGGCGCCGCACTGGTGCACGCCGCTTCGGCGCTCGAGGGGGGCCTGGGTCAGACCGGGGACGAAGCAACCGGTGTCTCGATCGTGCGCACCGCGCTCGACGAGCCGTTGCGCTGGATCGCCAGTAACGCCGGCGAAGAGGGCTACGTCGTCGTCTCCAAGGTCCGGGCCGGCAAGCCGAACCACGGCCTGAACGCGGCGACCGGGGAATACGTCGATCTGGTCGCGGCCGGCATCGTCGACCCGGTCAAGGTCACGAAGGCGGCGCTGGCCAACGCGGCGTCGGTGGCCTCACTGCTGCTCACGACCCAGAGCCTGGTCGTCGACAAGCCGGCCGAGCCGGAGGACGACCACGGCCACGATCACGGCCACGGCCACTCGCACAGCCACGGTCCGGGCTACTGATTTTCGTCGCAGCCCGCGGCCTAGCGGCCGCGCGCGGGCGCCGGAGCTGATCGAGATTGGAAAGGCCCCGCGGACGATGTCCGCGGGGCCCTTTCCTCGTATGTGGTGCAGCCGGGTTCAGACCGCCTGCTGCGTGATCATCGCTTCGCGTTCTTCCACCGACTTGCCGCCCCACACGCCGTAGGGCTCGCGGGTGGCCAGCGCCCAGCGCAGGCAGGCCTCGGTTACCGGGCACGTGGCGCAGATCGCCTTAGCTTGCATCTCACGACGCACACGCTTCGGTCCGCGCTCGTTCTCCGGGTGGTAGAACGTCGACGTGTCCAGCCCACGGCACTTGGCGTACTCCTGCCAGTCCCAATTGGGCGGTCGTGACAGCGGGAGCGTCCGCACTTCTGCCATGACCCAAAACCTCCGGCTTACTCGGGTAATCGTCGCCGTGCGTGCAAATCGGGCGTCGACTGTTTCAAAGATCGAACGGGCCGAAAGTGACGCGACGGTAACCACATGTTCGGCACGCATCGCGCAGTCTTGAGGTCCAGCCACGATGGCAGTGAGAAATCGGCAGAATTTGGTCCGTTACGAGGTGGCCGGGCAGGCGCACCCGCATGCGTACCGCGTGACACGCCGGCGTCTACGCAGTCCACGTGCGATTGCCGCGAACCCTGCCGGGCCAACGTGGCTTCGTCGCGCGGTCAGCGATTGCCGCTGTGCCGGGTCGGGCGCGGCGTGTCTGCCGGCTGGGCGGCAATCGGTCTAGTGGCGGCGGGTCCAACCGCGCATCAGCGGCGGTGGGGTCTAGCGGCGGCGGGTCCAACCGCGCATCAGCGGCGGTGGGTCTAGTGGCGGCGCAGGGCCGCGGTCGCGTCGGTGTAGCCGCGCGCGTAGTCCCAGCTGACGTAGCCGTCCGGATCGGGGGAGTACGCGGGCTCGTGCACGTGGGTGCGTCCTTCGCCGAGCAGAGCACGCAGGTTGGCGCTCATGAGATCCCAGCTGAAGTAGTGCAGCTCCCCGCAGTCGCTGCACTCGACGGAAATGCCCAGGACGCCAGAGGCCTCTAGGGCGGTGCGGAATTCGGCCAGCTCGACGAGGTCGGCCTCGACCGCATCACGTTCGGAGTCCGACAACGGCTCGACGGGTTCGGCGTCCTCGAGCAGGGCGGCCGGATCGTTCGGATCGTCGCGGAACGGATCGAGCGGTCCGTCGTGCATCGTCACGGGTCCACGGTAGAGCCAAACGGGTCGCAAACGCCAACCCCTGGCCCCCCTATTCTGAACACGCGGGCCAGGAGCTGGTGGTTCACTCGCCGGATATGGCCGCCAGCGGCTTGGTTCGGGCGGCTCGGATCCCCGGCCACACGGCGGCGACCACACCGACGATCCCGGCGACCACGAAGAACAACACGGCCTGTACCCACGGGACGCTGATGGTCTTCAGGCCCTGCGAGCTCAGCGTGCGGGTGAACAGCACACCGAACGTGAGTCCGATGACCAATCCCATCAACGCTCCGAACAGCGCGATGAGCGCCGATTCGAGGTAGAGCGTGCGGCGGACCTGCTTGCGTTGCATACCGATCGCTCGCAGCATGCCGATCTCACGACGTCGTTCCACCACCGAAAGAGCAAGGGTGTTCACGATCCCGAGGATGGCGATGACGATCGCCAGCCCGAGCAGCCCGTAGAGCACGCCGAGCAGGCCGTTGATCTGCGAGGCCTGCGCTCCCTTGAACTGGGTCTGGGTCTGCACGTCGACCACGTAGTAAGGGTCGGTCGCGCGGGTCAGCTCGACGCCCAGCTTCGTCATGTCGGTGCCGGGCTTCTTCACGACGAGCGCCACCTCGTCGATGAGCTGGTTGCTCGGCGTCAGCGCACGATAGGTGTCGCCGGACACGAGCCACGGTCCGAGCAGCGGGCTGTCGGCGTAAATGCCGACCACAGTGACGGTTGCGCTGGGGCCGTCGGGCTCGCCGAGCGTGAGCTGCGTACCGACGTTCCAGTGCTCGTCCTTGGCGGTCGTCTTCGACGCGATCATCGAGCTGCCACTGGTGTCATCACGTCCTTGTTGCATGTCGACCCGCACCACCGCCGAGAGCGGCCCGTCGACGCCCGAACCGGACGAGATCGAGCTGGCTCCGCTCACCGTGACCTCGAGCGGGTGGAGCTCGGTCACCGATTGCACGCCCTCGACCTGGCGGGCGGCACCGGCGGCCGCGATCGGAACGCCGAAGTTGTTGCCGTTGAGGATGTAGTCGGCCCGCACGTCGTTGTCGACAATGGTGTTCAGGCTCGCTTTCGTCGACGCGCCGACCACGGCGATGCCACTGACCAGCAACAACCCCAGGGTCAGCGCGAAGGCGGTAGCCGCCGTGCGGCGCGGGTTACGGGTGGCGTTGGTGCGGGCCAACCGGCCGACCGGACCGAACGCGACCGCCTTGCCCAGGCCGGCGATGATCCAGCTCGACAGCAGCGGCGCGAGCATCAGAGCGCCGGCGGCGACGCCGAGCAGGCCCAGCCCGATCAGCGAAGCGGCCGACGAGGCCGAGCTGCTGACGGCTCCCGCGATCGTGGCGAGGACGCCGAGCCCGAACAGGATCGAGCCCACGATGGTGCGGCGCCGCAGGCTCGCGGTGGTCGTCGTGGCGGACTGTTCACGCATGGCCGCCACCGGCGGGATGCGTCCGGCCCGTCGCGCCGGCGAGTAGGCCGAGAGCAGTGTGACGACCGTGCCCACGATCAGCGAGACGATCACGGTGCGCGCGGTGAGGGTCAATCCGCC
>JAFAWL010000138.1 GCA_019241805.1 Actinomycetota bacterium | reverse complement strand
TGCCAATACGACCAAGCGCCACACGGCGTGCTGTAGCGGCCGCTGATGTAGCTCAGGCCCCAGGCGATCTGCGTGGCCGGGTTGGTCTGCCAGTCCGAGCCGAAGGCCGCCATCTTGCTACCCGGCAGGGCCTGCGGGATGCCGTAGGCACCGCTGCTGTTCGCCGCGTTCACCCGCCAGCCGCTCTCGCGGTTCCACATCTGCACCAGGCAGTTGAACTGGTCGTCGCCCCAGCCGCGCGCGGCCAGCATCTGCTGGGCGATCGCCTGCGCACTACCCGGGTTGACCACGACAGGTGCCGCCGGGGCGGCCTGCGCTGCGGGCGCAGCGGGCGCCGCAGATTTGGTACCGACCTTCTGTACCTGGTTGACCGGAGCCGTGACCGTCACCTGGCTGATCACGGTCCGACCGGCCTCGACACCGTCGACATAGACGACCGCGTAGGTCATTTGGGCCACACCGTCCTTGCCGGGCGTGACGATCTTGGTCGTGCCGACGGGAAGCGTGGGATCGTTGGTCGACTGAACTGTGAAGGGCACCGGAGCCGTGCCCGCCACCTGCGCGGTCGTGACGTTCTGTATCTGGACGGTCAGCCCGTCGGTCACTGCGCTCGAAAGGTCAGGCGTCACCTTGTCGGTCGCCCCCAGGGTCACGCCGAGGTCCTTGAGCAGGTCGGCCACGGTGGCGGCGGTGGTGGTGACGTCGCTGGGCACGCCGGCCTTGACGAGCTTGATCGTCTTCGGTGTACGGATGTCGATGCTGGTCGGCGACAGCGGCAGGCGCTTGTCGCGCGAGACCGAGCTGAAGTCACCGGTTTCGTAGCCGAGGTCGTTCAGCGCCTGGGCGACCGTCGAGTCCGTGACCCAGACCTCGCGCGTCACGCCGTCGACGTTCAGCCGGAGCAGGCGACCGTGCTTGAGCACGACCGTGCTGCCGTCATGCACCTTGGCCTGCGGAGCCGGCGCGACGAGGTCGTGCGCACCGACCGCGTAACCCTGCCCGGACAGCACGTCACGGACGGTGGCGGCTACGGTATGGATCTTGGTCGACTGGCCGTCGACCTGGACGGTGACCGTCTTGTCGACGCTGGCCCAGGCAACCGTCCCGCCGAGAACACCGGCGAGTACCGCACCGTAGAGGCCGTACTTGATACTGCGACGCACTAGTTGAAACTCCTTGTGGCGATCAGAGGCGACAGGGGATCGTCCTTCTCGTTTTCACAGGTCACGAGACAATAACGTCTAGGTCACCAAACGGCCAAACCCGGGTTCCGCTCCGCGGGAACGGCGAGCTGGGACGGGCCACGCCCGGCTCCGGCAATTCGGGCGAAATCTTCGGCTACAGGTACCTTCCGCAGACCGGCCAGGGCGCGCTGCCCCGGGCCTGGTAGAGCCGGGTGGCCACCGCGATCTGCTGTTCCCGCGTGGCCAGATCGGCGCGCGGCGCGTAGGCGCCGCCACCGTTGGACAGCCAGGTCGAGATGTTGAATTGCAGGCCGCCGTAGTAACCGTTGCCGGTGTTGTCGTCCCAGTGGTTGTTCGACTCACACTTGGCGACCGCGTCCCAATTGAGCCCGCCGCTGGAGCCCGCCGGCGGCGCCGCCGGAGCGGCCGCGGTACCGACCTTCACGACCTGGTTCTTCGGCGCCGTGATCGGTGTGCTCGATACTGGGGTCTTGCTGGCGAGGGCACCGTCGACGTAAACGACCGTATAGACCACGGTCGCCGAACCGTTGACCCCGGCCGAGACGACCTTCGTCTGGCCCTTGGCCATCGTCGAGTCCGGCTGCTGATCCGTGCCGAAGGGCACCGGGTCGAGCTCGGTGACCTGAGTCTGCGAGACCCGGTGGACCGTGATCGTCGCGCCCTGGGACAGCGGGGTCGCTACCCCTGGATCGACCACGTCCTGGTCGCCGAGGGATAGGCCGAGGCTCTTGAGCAACTGGTCGACGGTGGCGTCGGTCGAGGTCAGGGTGGTCGTCGCGCCGTCATGGGTCAGCGTGACGGTCTTCGGCGACCGGATCTCGATCTGAGTGGTGGACAACGGCAGGCGCTTGTCCCGCGAGACCGAGCTGAAATCGGAGGCGTAGCCGAGATCGGCCAATGCCGCGGACACGGTCGGATCGGTGACCCAGACCTCGCGGGTGCTTCCGTCGACACTCAGCCGCAGCAGTCGCCCGCGCTTGAGGACGATCGTGCTGCCGTCGTGGACCTTGGCGTTCGGCGCGGGGGCGACGAGGTCGTGGCTGCCGAGTTGATAGCCGGCCGACCGCAGCACGCCCTGCACGGTGCCGGCATCGGTGTGCACCGAGGTGGTCTTGCCGTCGACGGCCAGTGAAATCGTCTTGTCGTTGGTCGCCCAGGCGACCGTGCCGCCTACCACGACAGCGAGGACGGCCCCGTAGAGGCCGAACTTGACGCTGCGACGCACTCGAAAGATCCCTTCGTCGTTCCCGCGCGATCCGGGAGGAGATCACGTGGGCGGCCGGAAATCAGTTACGGCCACTTATCGAGGTCACAGGACCGTAACCGCCGGACACGAAGGTCACCAAACGGTAACGGCGAGTGCCTCCGCGCTCAGATATGGACATACCTCTCAAGCAAGGCCGAGCGCGGGACCGAAAACCCGAGCCGCCGTCGCCGTCGTTCGGGCGGCCAGTTCGGCCGGATCGTCGCCGCGGGCCGCGGCCAGGCCGAGCAGCGTGTAGGGCAGCAGGTACGGGGCATTCGGGCGTCCGCGGAACGGGTGCGGAGTCAGGAACGGGGCGTCGGTCTCGACCAATAGCTGGTCGGCCGGCACGGCTGCCGCCGCGGCCCGGAGAGCGGGGGCGTTTGTGAAGGTCACCACGCCGGGAAAGGAAAGGACATATCCGGCACGCACGCACGTGACGGCGAGCTCGGCATCACCCGAGAAGGCATGGAAGATCACCTTCTCCGGCGCCCCCTGCTCCCGCAGGATCCGCAGCACATCGGCGTGTGCGTCCCGGTCGTGAATCATCAGCGGTTTGCCGACCGACTTGGCCAATTCGATGTGTCGCCGGAAGTGCAGCTGCTGCTCGGCCGGATTCGTCCGATCCCAGTAGTAATCCAGCCCGGTCTCCCCGACGGCCACGACGCGCTCGTCGCGGGCCAGACGCTCCAGCTCGGCGTAGTCGTCCTCGCCCAGACCGATCACCTCGGTCGGATGCACAGCGACGGCGGCAAGCACGTCCGGATGTGCGTGCGCCGCGTCGACGCACCAGCGCGAGGCCGCCACCGTGTCGCCGACCGTGACCGCCCGCGCGACACCCACCGAGCGGGCAGCGGCCATCGCGGCCGCGACGAACTCGGCCGAGGGCGATTGGCCGGCGCGCTGGGCCATGGCGTCCAAGTGGGTGTGGGCGTCCACGATCGGCACCGACAGCGGCTCGGGCGGCGGCACCGCGGCCACCCAGTCCGGCATGGCTCGCGCCTACGACTGTGCGGCGGCGTCGGATTCGAGCCGGGCGAGCTCGTCGTCGACGACCGACGGCGCGAGCTTGCTGAAGATCGGCGTCGGGGCGGCGATAGGCCGGCCGACCGCGATCGGCGTCCGCTCCCACCGAGCACCGGTGTCGTAATCACCGGTGAGCACCTGGTAGTTCGGTGAGCCGGCCGCCGTCGGCTCGTCCACGGTAACCAGCTCCGGCATCGCCGCCCACGGCCCATCACCGCCCAGCAACGTGTGCACCTTGCTCGACGAGGTCGGCAGGAACGGCGTCAAGAGCGTCTTGACGTCGTCGACGACCTGCAGCGCCACGTGCAGGACGCTGGCCATGCGGGCGGGATCCTCGGTCTTCAACTTCCACGGGGCGGTGTCGGACAGGTATTTGTTCGCCTCGCCGACGACGCGCATCGCCTCAGTGATCGCCGCCTTCTGCCGTGATCGGGACAACAGATCACCGACCGACGCGAACGCGGCTTGCGACGAGGCGAGTAGGGCCCGATCGGCATCGGTCAGCTCCCCCGGGGCGGGAATGGCGCCCAGGTTGTTGGCCGTCATCGAGACAGTGCGATTGACGAGGTTGCCCCAACTGGCCACCAGTTCGTCGTTATTGCGGCGGACGAACTCCGACCAGGTGAAATCGGTGTCCTGGTTCTCCGGGCCGGCGACGGCGAGGTAGTAGCGAAGCGCGTCGGCGTCGTAGCGCGAGAGCATGTCCCCGACATAGATCACGACGTTGCGCGAGGAGGAGAATTTGCGGCCTTCCATGGTCAGGAACTCACTCGAGACGACTTCGTAGGGGCGATCGAGCGCACCCAACTGGCCCGGAGATCCGGCCTTGGCCCCGACGCCGGAGTAGCCGAACAGCATCGCCGGCCAGATCTCGGCGTGAAAGACGATGTTGTCCTTGCCCATGAAGTAGTAGCCCTGGGCGCCGGGCGACTGCCAGAAGGGCCGCCAGGCATCGGGGTCGCCGGTACGAAGGGCCCATTCGATCGACGCTGACAGGTATCCGATGACGGCGTCGAACCAGACGTAGAGCTTCTTGTCCGGACGGTCGCGCCAGCCCTCGAGCGGTACCGGCACACCCCAGTCCAGATCACGCGTGATAGCGCGAGGTTTGAGATCGTCCAGCAGATTAAGGGAAAATTTCAAGACATTCGGCCGCCAGTGGCTTTGCTGCTGAAGCCAGCCGCCCAGCGTCTCGGTGAACGCCGGCAGGTCGAGGAAGTACTGCTCGGTCTCCATGAACTGCGGTGTCTCGCCGTTGATGCGACTGCGCGGATCGATCAGATCGATCGGATCGAGTTGGTTGCCGCAATTGTC
>JAFAWL010000110.1 GCA_019241805.1 Actinomycetota bacterium | reverse complement strand
GCCGGAGGCATCACTCGCGCGGGAATTGGCGCTTTGCTATACGGGACTTGCGCTTATCACTGATCACGACGCGGGAGTCGATGCCGGCACGGGCGTGACGCACGCCGAGGTGCTCTCTCAATTCGCTACGAATGTGCCGCGGCTGCGTCAATTGCTCGTCAGCACGATCGAACGACTGCCGATAGCGCAAGACGATTGCCCATGCGCGGCCGACGCGGCCGGGGAGCACCGGCCGTTCGAACTTCCCTGAAGCGCGTCAACAGCCGCTGTCGCCGGCCGTGGGAATGGTGTCCGGCGCGGCGCCGTCCGCGGCCCGAACCAGCAGTTGAAAGACGTGTTCGTCAAAAGGCGATGAATAGGACGTGTATTCGACACAGCCGCCCTGATTAAGACCCCCGATAACGCCGACGACAAATGGGTCAGGCGAGCCCGGTTCGTACATCATCCAAGGACTGCCACTGCTGCCGTCGACGAATCCGCTGCAGTTGAACGAGGGGTAGCCGGAGGTCTCGTACGTGGAAACGGTGCACGTGATCGGGTCGTCGTCGATTCCGGAGTTATAAGCGAGGTCCGTTATTTGCGTTCCGGCCGGGGGAGCCGGCGCGAGGATCGCGCCCCCGACCACGTCCTGTACCCCGACCGTCTGCTGGTCGAGGTTCTGATCGGCGACGCGCAAGATCGCGTAGTCGTAGTGCGGATCCTGATCATCCATCCACGCCGCATCTACGTAGGCAGCGGTAACTGTCCAAACCCCGTAGGGCGTCGCACCCTGGTCGTAGCCGGGCGCGAATTGCATGCCGACGCCAGAACCGGAGATGCAGTGCGCCGCCGTGAGGATCAAATCGTGGGTCGGGCTGTCGATGACGCTGGCTGTGCAGTTGTGCGGGCCATCGGCGCCGTCGCGGAACAGTGAGCCCACGGTTTTGAGCGGATCCGCGGTCTGCGATTGCGCCGTGCCGGCCGGTTCAGCTGACACGGCTGGTGCTTGCGCAATAGAGCGCCATCCGAGCACGGCGGTCAACGTGGCGAGAAGGGCGATCAGGCCGAACGCGCGCACTGACCGGCGCCGCAGCATGATCGGTCTCCTGTCCTGAGTTGTCGCCCAGGCAGTCGCCCGGCCCGGGTGTCAACGTAGCCGGTGTGCCTGTGTGAATCCTGTACCCAGGCTGTGGGCAACGGCCGAGACGTCGGCGGGACCACCGGTCAAGCCCACCGGCCCTCGCCCTCATGGGGAAGCCAGGGCCGGCACGCCGTCCGCCCGTGCTGTTCAGCGACGGGGACAGATCAGGCCGCGGGTTCCGGCGAGCCGGCCCCGACGCCGGACTCGTCCTCAGTCAGCGCTTGCTCGTCCGCCTTCCGCGCTGCTCCTCCGCAGTTCCCGGGTCTTGGGACTCAGATTCCACTTGCTCGGCCGCACTTCCGGGCCGCTCAGCCGCGGGACCAACCGCGACGGGAATCCGCTGGCTGCTCGATTCCGGCACGACATAGGCGCCGCTGACGCGGACGGTCAGCACACCGGCGTCGTAACCGGCGCCGGCGACGACGAGTCGGCCGTTCGCGATCTCGACTGTGACGTCCTTGGCGACGTCGAGGCCGGGCAGTTCCGGGCTGAGCACGGCATCCGCGCCGTCGCGACCTAACTCGGCGGCCGGGACGAAGCCGGTGGGCCGATCGGGGCGCAGGGTGCGGTGGGTCGGACGGCTCGGCCCGAAGGTTCGCCGCACGAGGGCCGCGAATCCGTCGTCGAATTCGGCGAGGGGATCGCGTCGCGACCAGAGGCTGACGCTGTTCATCGTGTTCTCCTCAAGGTGATGTTTAGCCGGGCTCACGGCCCGTCCCTCACGTCAACTTGAGTGGACCACGCTCAATTCCTGGCGGAAGCCCCGGCGGGCGCTAGTGCTTCACTCGCCGCGAAAGAAGGTAGATCAGCACGAGTAACACGGCCGCGGCGACCGGAGCGAGCCGTTTGGCGACGGCCGGACCCGCCGAGGCCATCAGGTCGATCGGCTCGACCTCGGCTCGCGGCTGGATCGTACGTGGACCGGTCGCTGTCGACGGCGACGAGGCGCTGGACGTGGCAACCGTGGTTTCCGCGGGACTGGCGGCGGAGCTCGCGGCGGTCGTGGTTGCGGTGCTGCTAGTTGCGGCCGTGTCGCGTGCGGCAGTGGCGGCTGAGGCGGTCGTCGCGCCGGCCGTCCCACCTTCCCCACTGCCGCTCGTCCCGGCACTTCCCGCCAGCTTGCCGGCCAGGCAGTCGGCGAACTGCCCGATCAGCTTGTTGCCGACGTCGGCCATGACGCCGCGTCCGAACTGAGCGGGCTTGCCCGTGATGTCGAGATCGGTGACGACGTCGACCCGGGTGTTCGTGCTGTCGTCGCTCGTCAAGAGGGCAGTGACCTTGGCAGCGGCCGTACCGTTGCCACGCGAGTCGCGACCCTGGGCGTGCAGCACGGCCCGATGCGTGGCCTCGTCCTTCTCGACGAAGCTGGCTTTGCCTTTGTAGGTCAGGCCGATCGGCCCGAGTTTGACCTTGACCGAGCCGGTGAACTCGTCACCCTCGACGGTGTCCAGGGCGGCACCGGGCATGCACGGCGCGACCTGTTCGATGTCGAGCAGGATGCGCCAGGCGTCCTCGACGGTCGCGGGAACGGTGAAGGAGTGCTCTAGTTGCACGACGCCTCGATTTCCGGCGACCGCGGTCCTGTCCGGTTCGGACGGCACGGCCGCGAGCTGGTTGCGGTCAGCAACTCCTGGTCCGGTCGATGCATGCCTACCTTGCGCTGGCTGCATTCGTACCACGAGCGTCGCGAGCGGAACAGGAGTCGGCCGCAGTTGCGCGAGTGGTCCTGAAGCCGACCGGACTTCAGCTGGTCGAGATCAGCTCGGCGAGCTGTTCGAGCGACTCGAAGCTGTTGCCGGCCACGAGTTCGGACAAGTGCGGTAAGGCGGCCAGCATTCCTCCGGTGACCGGGGCGAAACCGTCGCGGCCCTTGTGCGGGTTGACCCAGATCACGCGGTGCGCGAGCCGGGCCAGGCGGCGCACCTGGTCGCCGAGCAGAGTCGGATCTCCCCGCTCCCAGCCGTCGGAGCAGAGGACCACGACGGCGCCGCGCGCCAGACCGCGTTGTCCCCACAGATCGAGGAACGCCTTGAGCATGTCGCCCAGCCGGGTGCCGCCGCTCCAGTCCGGGATCGCATGGGCCGCACCCGCGAGCGCCC
>JAFAWL010000010.1 GCA_019241805.1 Actinomycetota bacterium | reverse complement strand
CGCTGAGCACTGGATTCCCGAGCGCGGGAACGCCACACTTCGCTGTCGTGGTGGGCGACGACACTAGAGTCGAGCCGTGATCGACCGCCGGTCCGCCGACTCTGCCGGGAACGCCGCCTCGAACCCCGCCGCCTCGAACCCCGCCGCCTCGGAAGCCGCCCCGAGCGGTCATGCCCTGCGGCGAGCTCTGCGCCGGGCCCGTGACGGCGCCACGCTCAATCCGGACGAGGCTGCCGCCCTGCTCGGAGCTCGCGGCGAGGAGCTGGCCGAGCTGACCGCCACCGCCGCGCGCGTACGCGACGCCGGGTTGACCGCGGCCGCACGCTCCGGCGTGATCACCTTCTCTCGCAAAGTGTTCATTCCGCTGACGCGACTGTGTCGCGATCGGTGTCATTACTGCACGTTCGTCACCGTGCCCGGGCGGCTTCCGGCCCCGTTTCTTGATATCGACGAGGTACTGGAGATAGCTCGACAGGGCGCGGCGCTCGGATGTAAGGAAGCGCTGTTCACTCTCGGCGACCGCCCCGAAGATCGCTGGCCGCAGGCGCGGGCCTGGCTCGATGAGCGGGGTTACGACTCGACGCTGGCCTACGTGCGCGCGGCCGCTATTGCCGTGCTCGAACAGACCGGCTTGCTGCCGCACCTCAATCCCGGCGTGATGACTTGGGATGAGTTGCAACGACTCAAGGCGGTCGCGCCGAGCATGGGGATGATGCTCGAAACCACCTCACGACGGCTGTACGAGGATCCGCGCGGCGCCCACTTCGGCAGTCCGGACAAGGATCCCGACCTCCGCCTGCGAGTACTCGACGACGCCGGACGGCTGTCGATCCCGTTCACCACCGGAATCCTGGTCGGCATCGGCGAAACTCGCCTCGAACGCGCGGAATCGATCTTCGCGATCCGTCGTTCGGCTCGCGAGTACGGCGCGATCCAAGAAGTGATCATCCAAAACTTCCGCGCGAAGCCGGACACTGCGATGCGGTCCGTGCCCGACCTGGACCTCGACGAGTACGTCGCCGCCATCGCTACCGCGCGCGTCGTCCTCGGTCCGAACATGCGGCTGCAGGCGCCGCCCAACCTGGTCGATCTGGCCGAGTGCGGTCGACTGCTCGGCGCCGGGATCGACGACTGGGGCGGGGTGTCGCCGCTGACACCGGATCACGTCAATCCCGAACGTCCTTGGCCGCAGATCGAGACGCTGCGCGCCGTCACGGCCGAACGCGGCTTCCTTCTGCGCGAGCGTCTTACCGCCCATCCCGAGTACGTCCGGGACGAGACTCCGTGGCTCGACCCGCGCATCGTCCCGCACGTGCGGGCGCTCGCCGAGGCCAGTGGGCTGGCCGACGAGGACGCGCGTCCGCAGGGCCGACCGTGGCAGGAGCCCGACGCCAGCTGGGCGTCCAGCGGCCGGATCGACCTGCATACAGCGGTCGACACCGAGGGCCGCACCGAGGATCGGCGTTCGGACTTCGACGAGGTCTACGGCGACTGGCGCTTGGTCGCTGCCCGCGTCGACGCGACGCCGAAGGTGCTCGACACTGAGGTCAAGTCGGCCCTTCGGCAGGCCGAGCGGGATCCGCGAGGACTGGACGAAGCGCAGGCCCTGGCGTTGATAACAGCCGAGGGCGATGCGCTGTCGGCGGTTGCCCGACTGGCCGACGAGTTACGTCGTGACGCCGTCGGTGACGACATCACCTACGTCGTCAATCGGAACGTCAACTTCACCAATATCTGCTACACCGGGTGCCGGTTCTGCGCGTTCGCGCAGCGGGCGAGCGACGCCGACGCGTACACGCTGTCGCTACCGGAGATCGAGGCGCGGGTGCGGGAGGCCGCCGCGTACGGGGCGACGGAGATCTGCATGCAGGGCGGCATCGATCCGGCGCTGCCCAAGACCGCCTATTTCGACCTGGCCCGCGCGGTCAAGCGTGCGGTACCCGCGATCCATCTGCATGCGTTCAGTCCCATGGAAGTGGTCAATGGCGCCGCGCGGGCCGACCTGTCGGTCCGTGAGTGGCTCACCGAGGCCCGGGCCGCCGGACTGGATTCGATTCCCGGCACGGCCGCCGAGATCCTCGACGACGACGTGCGCTGGGTGTTGACGAAAGGCAAGCTGCCCACCAGTGCGTGGATCGACGTTGTGACGACCGCGCACGAGCTGGGCATTCCGTCGACCGCCACGATGATGTACGGCCACGTGGATCGCCCCGATCATTGGGTGCGCCACATCCGGCTGATCGGTCAGCTGCAGGACCGCACCGGCGGATTTACCGAGTTCGTGCCCCTGCCTTTCGTGCATACGCAGGCGCCCATCTATCTGGCCGGTATCGCGCGGCCGGGCCCCTCCGCTCGGGACACCCAGGCGGTGCACGCGGTCGCCCGCATCTTGCTGCACGACCGAATCCCGAACATCCAGACCAGCTGGGTGAAGCTCGGCGACGAGGGCACGGCAACGATGCTGCGCAGTGGGGCCAACGATCTGGGCGGCACGTTGATGGAAGAGACCATCAGCCGCATGGCCGGGTCGGGTCACGGGTCGCGGCGCTCGGCCGAGGAACTGGAAGCCATGGCGACCCGACTGGGACGTCCGGCTCGGCAGCGCACAACCCTTTACGGGCGGGTTTCCGCGGCAGCCTGAGCTCGCGCGCCGGACATCGACATCGGCCGACGGCACGTGATCACGGGCGAGAACCCCGCCGGAAGTGCTGTATCCGGAAAATAAATTTCGGCAATTAGCAGATCATGACTTGACGAACCGCGAACGACACGGGTGTAATTTCCGTGATGTCATTCGAGCCCCACCTGCGCGAGCCCCGACGCGCAGCCCCGCAGCCCCTGGAGGGCGTCATGACCAATCCGCTGACGAGCCTGCAGGAAGACGACCTCGCCGAGATCTTCGGCCTGCCCGACCAGGGTGGTTGGCACGAGCGCGCCCTGTGCTCGCAAACCGACCCCGAGGCGTTCTTTCCTGAAAAAGGCGGCTCGACCCGCGAGGCTAAGAAGATCTGCGTCGGCTGCGAGGTACGGGCCGAGTGCCTCGAGTACGCGCTGGAACACGACGAACGCTTCGGAATCTGGGGCGGGTTGTCGGAGCGGGAACGGCGTCGGCTTCGCCGGCGTGCCGTCTGACCCCTCAGTCCGGCGGGTCGATCTCGTCGACGTCCTTGCCGACGGCCAGGGCCACCAACTCGGCCACCACCGAGAAGATCAAATCGGCGCGGTCCTCGGTGGGCAGCGAGCGAGCCTCCAGTGGTCGTCGGTAAAGCACGATGGTCGGCTTGTCGGTCCCCGCGACCCCTTCCCGAACCAGACGTCCGAGCGGCACCCCCCGGTCGACAATGGCGTCCGGCTCGTAGTCGGCGATCACCGGATAGTCGATGAGCGGGACTTCTTCGACCGCGAACTCCAAGCCGGCGATCTCAGCAGCCCAGTGCCGTTCGAGATCCTCCACGGCGTCGAGAATCAGCTCGTCGAACGTTTCGCGGCGACTGCGAGTCAGGGGCACGCCCGGAGGCGCCAACGGAGCCCGCAGTCCTCGGCCGTGCCGGTCGCGGTGCCGACGCTGACGGCGGTGGTTCGGGCCACTCACGACCGACACTGTAGGCGAGTATGTGCCGGCACTCGTGCGACGCGGACGCGAATCGTCCCGTGGTTACCGGTTCCGAACCCGGTCGAGGACTATCGTCGCGCCCTGTGAGGCATCTGCGGGGGTGTACGCGCACGGGGTGCGCCCGGCCGGCCGTGGCGACGCTCACCTACGTCTACTCCGATTCCACCGCCGTCGTCGGGCCCTTAGCCAGCTTCGCCGAGCCGCACTCGTACGACCTGTGCGAGGAGCACGCCGTTCGGCTGACCGTGCCACGGGGCTGGGAGGTCATGCGGCACGCGGGTGAGTTCCCCGCCCCCATCCCGCACGCCGACGACCTGGAAGCGCTCGCCGACGCGGTGCGGGAGGCCGCGCGGGTGGAGCCGGCGCCAGTTGATGCGACCGACACCACCACGGGACGACGCGGACATCTGAGACTCGTACCCCCCGCCAAGTGAACCGGATCGCCTAGGGTCGTCGGGTGGCATCCGCACAGACCCTTTCCGCGATCATCAAGGCCTACGACGTCCGCGGCGTCGTCCCCGAGCAGCTCGACGAAGACGTCTGCCAGGCCGTCGGCGCCGCGTTCGTCGACGTCACCGGCGCGCAGCGCCTGGTGGTCGCGCACGACATGCGGGAATCGGGACCGGCGCTGTCCCAGGCCTTCGCGGCCGGCGCGGCTTCCCGGGGCGCGTCGATCGTCGACGCCGGCCTCGCCTCGACGGACATGCTCTACTTCGCCTCCGGACACCTCGAACTTCCGGGGGCGATGTTCACGGCCAGCCACAATCCGGCGAAGTACAACGGCATCAAGATGTGCCGGGCTAAGGCCGTACCGATCGGATCCGACAGCGGATTGAGCGAGATCCGGGAAAGAGCCGCGAGCTACCTCGGCCGGCCGATGCCCGATCCGGCAGTCGTCGAAAGCCATGACCTGCTGACGGCTTATGCCCGCTACCTGCGCGAGCTGGTCGATCTGAGCGGCTCGCGAGCGTTGAAGGTCGTGGTCGACGCCGGGAACGGCATGGGCGGCTACACGGTGCCGGCCGTCCTGGGCGACGCCGTGCTGGGGAAGCTGCCACTGCAGATCGTCCCGCTGTATTTCGAGCTCGACGGCAGCTTCCCCAACCACGAGGCCAATCCACTGGAGCCGGCCAATCTCGTCGACCTTCAGGCCGAAGTGGTGAAGCAGGGCGCCGACATCGGTCTCGCGTTCGACGGAGACGCCGATCGCTGCTTCGTCGTCGACGCCGCCGGGGCCGCCGTCTCGCCCAGCGCGATCACCGCACTGGTTGCCGATCGCGAGCTGGCCCGCGCCCCGGGCGCAGCTGTGATCCACAACCTGATCACCTCGCGCGCCGTGCCGCAGCTGATCGCCGAGCGGGGCGGGACGCCTGTTCGTACCCGTGTCGGGCACTCCTACATCAAGGCGCGGATGGCCGAGACCGATGCCGTCTTCGGGGGCGAACATTCCGCCCACTACTACTTTCGTGACTTCTGGCGGGCCGACACCGGCATGCTCGCCGCCATGCACGTGCTGGCTGCGCTCGGCGAGCAACCGGCTCCGCTGGCCGAGCTGGTCGCGGGCTACGCGCGCTACACCGAGTCCGGTGAGATCAACTCGACCGTCCGCGATCAGGGCGAGCGGATCGAGGCCGTGCGCGCCGCATTTTCCGCGCGGGCGACAGCCACCGACGAACTGGACGGACTGACAGTCGAATTCGCCGACGGTAGTTGGATCAACGTGCGGCCCTCGAACACCGAACCGCTGCTACGCCTGAACGTCGAGGCTCCGGACGAGCCCGCCATGACCGCTCTGCGCGACGAGGCGCTGGGCGTTATTCGCGGCTGATGAATCACGTTTCGATCGAAGCGCGACGGGAGTACCGATGACCATCGATCCGCAGCTTCTCGGGCTGTTGGCCTGCCCGAGCGATGATCACGCTCCACTGCGCGAAGTCGACGGCGAACTGCTGTGCACGTACTGCGCAACGCGTTATCCGATCAGTGATGGCCTGCCCGACCTGCTGATGGACGACGCCACGCCCGGACCGAACGGCATCGGTCAGGCCGCGGATGCGGCGCGGTCATGACCTTCGACGAGGGCCTGCTCGCCGACGAGGCCGAGCTGTCCCGACGCGACGCCGATCGGCTGCTGTGGTCGCTCGCGGGCTCCGGCGCCCAGGTACGCAACGCCGTGCAGCTGGCCGACGAATTCGGTGCGGGCGTCCTGGCGACCTCGACGCCGCCCCGCGCGGTGCTGCTCAGCGGTGACGACGCCGCCCGGGACGCCTTCCGGGTGCTGGCGCGCGTGATCGCACCGAGCGCGGCCGTCGTGGAGTGGACGTCGGCCGATCTGCCGCGCTGGGCCGGCCCGAGCGACGCCCTGCTGGTCGCCGCCGTTGACGGGGCCCATCCCCGGACCGCCGCGCTGCTCGCCCAAGCCGGCCGGCGGGGCCTGCTGTGTGCCGCCGTCGCACCGGGGTCCTCGCCGATCGCCGCGGCCGCCGGGCGATCGCCATTCGCGGCGCTGGCCCCTGACGTACGTCCGCGCGCTGCCCGATGGGCGCTGCTCACGCCCCTGCTGCTGGCCGCCCACGAACTGGGCGTGTGCGCAGTGGCACTCGGCTTGTTCGCCGAGGTGGCCGACGCCCTGGACGCGGCGGCCGAGGCGTGCCGTCCGTCGGCCGAGGTGTTCACCAATCCCGCCAAGATGTTGGCCACCGACCTCGCCGAATCGCGTCCGGTGGTCGCCGGTGCCGGTTCGTTCGCCACGATCGCGGCCCGGATCTTTGCCGACGATCTGCGCCGGTGGGCCGGGTTGCCGGCGATCGCGGTCGGCTTGCCCGACGAACTCGCCCTCGCCTCCGCGCTGCTCGCCCGCTCGGCCGGACCGGCCGATGACTTCTTCCGTGATCGGATCGACGAAGCGGATAGGGGAGCGCGCCTGGTCACGATCGGCGACGACGGTGACCCGCGCGATCCGGTCTTCGGAGAGCGAAGCGCCGGCGAGATCGAGCTGGAGGAGATCGCGGCGCGACGCGCCCTCGATCGTCTGGTGGACAGCGCCAGGATCAGCGGCGGACCACCGCTTCGGGTGGATGTCCCGTCGGGCTCACGTCTGGTACGCCTGGCCCGGGCGACGGCGATCGGTGCGTTCACCGCCGCGTATGCCGCGCTCGGTCTGGGCCGGGATCTGTCCGATTCGCTGGCCCGGGATGTGCGGTGAGCAGCGGCGGGGGCTCGAAGGCCGTGCTCGCCGCGCTGGGGGCGAACCTCGGCATCGCGGTCATCAAGTTCGTCGCGTTCGCCGTGACCGGTTCGAGCTCGATGCTGGCCGAAGGCGTGCACTCGGTGGTCGATTCGGGCAATCAGGTGTTGCTCCTCGTCGGCGCGAAACGCTCGCAACGCCGGGCCACGCCGGAGCATCCCTTCGGCTACGGACGCGACCGATACGTCTATGGCTTCCTCGTCGCGCTGATGCTGTTCTCGGCCGGTGGCCTGTTCGCCCTCTACGAGGGCATAGAGAAGATCATCCATCCACACCACCTCGACGAGGTCGCCGTCGCGCTGATCGTGTTGGCGGTCGCGATCGGCCTCGAATCGTTCTCGCTACGCACGGCTATTCACGAGTCCCGCGAACTCAAGGGCGAGGACGGCTGGCTCGCTTTCATCCGTCACGCCAAGATCCCCGATCTGCCGGTGGTGCTGCTGGAAGACGTAGCCGCGTTGACGGGCTTAGTGCTCGCTTTGGCGGGCGTCGGTCTGGCCGCGCTCACCGACAACGCGGTGTGGGACGGCATCGGCACGACCGGCATCGGCGTGCTGCTCATCTGCGTCGCCTGTCTGCTCGTCGTCGAGACGAAGAGCCTGCTGCTGGGCGAGTCGGCCTCACCCGAGGCGCTGATCGCGATCGAAGCGAATCTCGTCGGCCCAGGTGTCGATCGCATCATCCACCTGCGCACCATGCACTTGGGTCCGGAGGAGCTGCTGGTCGCGGCGAAGCTCGCGATCCCGCCCGGGTCGAGCATCGAGCAGATCTCGGCATCCATCGACGCCGCCGAGGCCCGCGTACGGGCAGCGGTGCCGGCGGCGCGAGTCATCTACATCGAGCCGGATCTGTTCGTCGATCGGCCCGACGAGGACCTCACCGCGCGGACGTCGCCGTGACCGACCTGCTGCGCATCGAAGGAGTCGTGCGGCCCTACGCCTGGGGTTCGCGAACGGCCGTGCAGCAGTTGCTCGGCTTGCCCGCGACCGGCGAACGGATCGCCGAACTGTGGTTCGGTGGCCACGCCGACGACCCGAGTCCGACGCACTCGAACCCGAGGTACACCGGCCCGACGCTGGACCAGGCCATCCGGGCGGCACCCGACCAGTTGCTGGGCCCCGCCGTCCGTTCGCGCTTCGGCGACGGCCTGCCCTTCCTGCTGAAGATCCTGGCTGCCGAGCACGCGTTGTCGATTCAGGTGCACCCGACTCTGACCCAGGCGCGCGCCGGCTTCGCCGCTGAGGACGCCGCCGGAGTGCCGCGTGATGCGCCGAATCGGAACTATCGCGATCCGAACCACAAACCCGAGTTGATCTGGGCCCTGACCGAGTTCTTCGCTCTGTGCGGGTTCCGACCGCCGCAGCGCACCGCCACGTTGCTCGACCGACTCGACGTCGAGGCGTTGCG
>JAFAWL010000272.1 GCA_019241805.1 Actinomycetota bacterium | reverse complement strand
CGGGGGACGCACCAACCTCACGTGAGCCGTCAGTTCGTTCAGGACATCCAGCGCGATGGCCTCCAGTCGCACCAGCACGGCGTTGAATCCCGCGAAATGCGGTGTCGTGAAGAAGACCTGCGGGTCGTCGGCGACCAGAGCGAACTTCACACCCTCGTCGGCGGTGCGGGCGGCCAGCACCGGTCCCTCGGGAGCGGCGTCACCGAGCGCCTCGTAGTCGGCCCGGCGAAGCGGCCGTTCCCAGAGGAACACCTTGCCCCTGACCTCCCAGACCAGGCTTCCCCGCCGATCCCGTTCACTCGTCTCGGGCAGCGCCAGCGCGATCTGACGCACGTCGTCCCAGCTCGCCATGTGATCACCGTAAACGGCACCGCCATGGAAGAGTTGCGCCCATGACGACGCGCGAGGCGCCCGAATGGTGGTTGACCGACATGGACGGCGTGCTCATCCACGAGGACCACGCGTTGCCCGGAGCCGCCGAGTTCCTGCACCGCCTGGTCGACAAGCAACGGCAGTTCCTGGTGCTCACCAACAACTCGATCTTCACACCACGTGACCTGGTGGCACGGCTGGCTCGCAGCGGTCTGCGAGTGCCCGAAGAGGCGATCTGGACCTCGGCGCTGGCCACCGCGGACTTCCTGGCCGACCAGTTGCCCGGCGGCTCGGCCTACGTGATCGGCGAGGCCGGCCTGACGACCGCGTTGCACGAGGCCGGCTACACCTTGACCAGCATCGAACCGGACTTCGTTGTGCTTGGGGAGACCCGCACGTATTCCTTCGAGGCCATCACGACTGCGATCCGGCTGGTGGGCGCGGGTGCGCGTTTCATCGCGACCAATCCGGACGTGACCGGCCCGTCGCCCGAAGGTCCGTTGCCGGCGACCGGGGCGGTCGCGGCCATGATCACAAAGGCCACCGGCGCCGAGCCCTACTTCGTCGGTAAGCCGAATCCGATGATGTTTCGCAGCGCGATGAACCGCATCAAGGCGCACTCCGAGCGCACCGTCATGATCGGCGATCGGATGGACACCGATGTCGTGGCCGGCATCGAGGCGGGGCTCGAAACAATCCTCGTGCTCACCGGATCGACGCGGAAGGCCGACGTCGGTCGCTTCCCGTTCCGGCCCAGCCGCATCGTGGATTCCATCGCCGACGTCGTCGACCTCATCTGAAGCGCCGACGACGCGTTTACGGTGCCGGACGGCACTGAACAGTCAACGTGCCGGACGGCACTGAGCAGTCAACGTGCCGAACGGCACTGAGCAGTCAACGTGCCGGACGGCACTCAGCAATGAACGGTGCCGTCGGGGGCGCCGTGCACGGTTACTGACGCTCGACGCACAAGCGGTACGACGGCCTGCACGGTGGCGCCGTCGACACCTGCCCGCGGGCCGGAATTCCGCAACGGAGGTGCACCGACGACTGTAAGCACATAGCGGCCCGACAACGCCGACGGCATCACGACCAGGTGGACGTGTACGCGTCCCTGCGCATCAGCCGACGTTGTCGTCGTAGCCACGCATTCGAGTCGGGCCGTCACGCTCGTTCCGGGGGCGAAGCCGGCGACCGACAGAGCCAGAGCGCCCCCGGCGCGGACCTCGAGCACCCCGGCGGACGGCTTCGGCGCCGGCGGCCGCTGGGATCGGGTCGACGCGTCGGCGGGCGCAGGGCCACCGGCAACGAGCAGACTCAGTGCGGCGGCGATCACAGCCGTGGCACCCAAGCGAGCCCCGAACATCACGTTCAACCGATCGACCGCGCACATCACATCCTGAGCGAACGTGCGTCAGGAACGGGGTAGGTGTGCGGTCGGCTCGGGAGTCCTCGTCACTCTGCACTCGTTGTGTGGGCGCAGCCGCCCCTCAGGCGGCGCGACAGCACACACAGCGAGTGAAAAGTCCGGGTCCGACGACGGATGATCCGTTTGCGTCAGAGACGCGGTGTTGGTCATGCGTCAGGGACGCGGCGTTGCTCGTGGGTCAGGGACGCAGCGAGCTCGCGCAGTATGTCGTGCCGGTGCGCGGGTCGTAGAAGGAGCGCGGCAGCGAATCACGGGCGCAGTCGGCGGCGCTGCGCCCGACCCGCACCATCGTCCAGGCCGCCCGGGGGTCCACGCAGTCGACCGGCGCTCCGTCGTCGGTCACGCATGCGCCCAGCCCGACTTGCCCGGTCGGGGCGCTCGATCGCATCGCGGCCGGGATGACGAACGCGGCCACCACGACCACCAACGTCACCGCGGCAGCCGCCGTCAACACCGCGCCGCGGTGCCAGGCCGGCACGATGACGGCGGGGCGGGTCGAGCGGGTGACGACCTCGCTCGCGCGGGTCAAGGGCCGACCGTAGCGGCGAGCGTGCTCCTTCAGCGCTCGCCGATTTCTTCGAAGCGCGAGGCCGGCGACAACCGCACCGGGCAGCCCCCACCAACCGGTCACGAGCGTGCGTGCGCGGACGTCCTCATGACGCGCGGTCGCGCAGACACCGCACAGCGGATTGGTCGTGCGTCGCGACGACCACCAGATCAGGAACGAACCCACCGACCGCAACGTGATCGGTCCGGCCGGCGCCCAACCGCAATGCGCGCATTCACCGGACTCAGGCAGCCGTGGGGGCGGTGGGGGAGCGGACGGGGGTGCCGGCGCCGGAACGGAGGGCTCGTCCTCGGGTGGCGAAGTCGGTGCAGAAGTGTCGGGCTCGTCGATGCCGACGATGAGGTAGCTGGTCCGCACGATCGCCCAAGCCTCGTTCAACAACGCCATCGCCGCGGTGGCCAGCGCCGGATCGGATGAGGAGGCATCCGGATGGATCAGCCGGGCCCGGGCCCGGTATGCACGACGAGCGTCGACCAGGGGTGCGTTCGGTTCGACGCCGAGCACGCCGAACGCCGTGCCGACGTCCACGAATGAAGAAGAGTAGATCAGTCACGAGCAGTCGAATCAGTGCGGCTCGGTGAAGCCAGCGGCCAGCCCCCGGCCGCCAACCGCGCGCTGACGCGCGCGATGTCCTGCTCGCTGGGCTCTTCACGCGTCACGGCGGTTATCGCCTGCCGGATCTGCTCGGCCGTCGCGGGATCAGATGCGGTGGCCAGTTCGTCGGCGACCGCGTTGGCCTCGTCGGTGGTCAGCTGCCGCCGCAGCAGGGCGAACAGCGGTATGTAGTCGCGCGCCGGGACCCCTTCGGGATAGCCCTTGCGCAGGAATTCGACGACGCTCGTCAGGAACG
Organism: Actinomycetota bacterium; assembly: GCA_019241805.1. GTDB lineage: Bacteria > Actinomycetota > Actinomycetes > Mycobacteriales > Jatrophihabitantaceae > JAFAWL01. Next base: position 3,003 of record JAFAWL010000272.1, on the reverse strand, counting down.
GCGGAAGCGGCACGGTGTGGTGCTCCTTCGATTACGGGTCAGCTGCCGTTGACGATCAGATAGATGCCCCAAGCGACCGCGGCCAACACCACCGCGAAGCAGAGCGAGGCCGCGGCGATGCCGCCGGCTCCGGCGCTCACGCTTGCCGACGGCTCGGCCGCGCCGTCGTTCTGCCCGCCGACGGTGGCCGGCACCGGTCGCGGGTTGAGCAGCCGCAAGCCGACCGCGAACAACGCCGGCAGCCCGGCGCCGCAGATCAACCCGACGACGGCGATCTCCCACAGGGCGTGCAGGTTGATCCAGTCGTTCATGCCGCACCTCGCGTTCCCGCTGCCACCGGCTCTTGCGACCGCGACGGTGCGACCGACCCGGACCATTCCTCGTTGACGTTGCCGGGATGCACCGCCGTCCTACGCGAGCGCAAATAGAAGAGCGCGCCCAGGATGACGAGCACCACGAACATGACGATTACCCCGCCGCTGCCTCCGATTCCGTGGGCCGCGGCGTATGCGCCGGCTCCCACGAGCGCGGCCATCGGCAGAGTGAACAACCAGGCCGTCGCCATGCGCCCGGCGACCGACCAGCGGACCTGCGCGCCCTTCTTGCCGATGCCGGTGCCGAGGATCGAGCCGGTGGCGACGTGGGTGGTCGACAGCGAATAGCCGAAGTGACTCGAGAGCAGGATGGTCGCGGCCGAGGCCGACTCGGCGGCCATACCCTGCGGCGCCTCGATCTCGACCAGGCCCTTGCCGAGCGTGCGGATCACCCGCCACCCGCCGATATAAGTGCCGGCACTGATCGCGATGGCGCAGCTCAGAATCACCCAGAACGGAGCCTTGGCATGAGCGGACACAGTCCCGTTGGCGATCAGGGCCAACGTAATGATGCCCATCGTCTTCTGGGCGTCGTTCGTGCCGTGAGCAAGCGAAACCATTGACGCGGAGCCGATCTGGCCGATGCGGAAGCCCTGATCGCGGGTGCGCTGCACGAGGTTGCGGCTGATCAGGTACACGAGATACGTACCGATCGCAGCGATCACACCGGCGATGATCGGTGACATCGCGGCCGGAATGATCACCTTCGAGAAGACGCCCTTCCACTTCACGGCGTCACCACCCGCGGCCGCCATCGTCGAGCCGATCACGCCGCCGATCAGGGCATGGGACGAACTCGACGGAATGCCGAGGAACCACGTGAGCAGATTCCAGAGGATGCCGCCCATCAACCCGGAGAAGACGACCGTAAGCGTGACCAGTTTCGTGTCGACCAGGCCGCTGGCAATCGTCGCAGCGACGCTCAACGACAGGAAGGCGCCGACGAGGTTGAGCGCGCCCGAGATGGCGACGGCGACGCGGGGTCGCAGGGCTCCGGTCGCGATCGACGTAGCCATCGCGTTACCCGTGTCGTGGAAGCCGTTGGTGAAATCGAAGGCTAATGCGGTCACGACCACGAGGACGAGCAGCGTTGTATCGTGCACGCCTCTGGCGTACCTCTGAAGGTCGGTGAGCTACACCGAATGGACGAGAGCTTCTTCGGCCGTTAACCAACCATTCATCTGGCGGCGGGAACCCCGTTGCGCCGATGATCGGCTCGCCAGGCGTCTTGTACCGGGCTGTGCAGGTGCGATGAATTAGGCAGCTAGTGCCCGTTCGCCGTTCACGTTTCCGTAACGCATTGTGCGCCCGCGTCCCGCGATGATCTTCGCCGTCCGGACGAACGATGCCGGCACGGGGAAAGCGACGGGCCTGATGCCGGTGCAAGCGGAATCCAGACGCAGGGTCGCCCGATTTCTCTACATCTCCGACCGCCCCGCTCGCTCGTCCTGGCGGGTAGATGACGTGAGCGAGGGGCGGCGGTCCGAGCGGGTGGCCTGGCGCCTGGTTGCCGGCAACAATCGTCCGATCGCGCGTTCGGCGATTTCCTACGACTCCGTGCTCGCCGCTGTCGAGGCGGCCCGCGACCTGCAGGAGCGGATCGAGAAGTTCGACCGCGGCGTGCAGTTCGACTCGACCACGGGGGTATGGCGATGGCAGGCCAGCGATGAGGGCCAGCCGGTCGCCGACTGCGTGTACTCCTACGCCCGCCGCTTCGAATGCGAGCGCGCCTTGCGCCAGTTCGCCGAGGCGGTCGTCACGGCGGAAACCGACGTCGGCGACGTCCGGCCGCTCGGTCCCAACGCTATGCGGGCCTACGACCGGTCCGCGTCGGCCCTGCGCAGGTAAACGTGGCGGTGGGGGAAGCCGGACGCGCACATTTTCAGATGTACGCGGCCGACGCACGTTCGGACGTGCACTGGCGATTGCTCTCGGCCAACAATCGTGACCTCGGCCGCGGCGTGGTCGGCTACCGCGATCCTGAGTCCTGCCTGCTGTCGATCAAGCTGATCGTCATCTCGCTCGACGGGCTCGAGATGCAGGTGCGGCGCCGTGAGTCGTCGGAGTGGCGCTGGACCCTGGGCACCGACGGCGAGGCCATCGTCGTCGGCGCGCACGGCTACGACCGGCAGGTTCGCTGCCATCAGGCGGTGCGCCAGTTTCTCGACTGCGCGTCGACTGCGAGCGTGTCGCCGGCGGTCGTGGTGTCCGGCGCCCGCCGCTGGGGCACCGCATCGAGCGCGCTCGCGGCCGCTCCCGTACGCACGCGTCCGATCGCCTCGGCCCGGCTCGACATCAGCACCGGCTCGTGAGCACCCCCGGCTCGGTGCGGCTCGGTTCGTCCCCTGTTCAGCTCCCGTCCGTCCCCAGGTCCCATTGCTCGGTTGTGATTGTTCGGTGCGGCGGGCGATGTGGGCAGCGGCATCGGTGCGTGCGCGATGACGACAGTTTTGCGTGACGAGCCGTCGGTCGACGAAGCGGAATTCGGGCAGGAACCGAACCCGGACCGGCCGCGGAAGATCGTTCAGAACCCGCCGCTGGCCGACCGCATCTTCACCCACGGGTCGCGGTTGATCGGCTTCTCGGTGGTGGCGATCACTGGCTCCATCGGAGTCTTCCTCGCCATCCA
>JAFAWL010000252.1 GCA_019241805.1 Actinomycetota bacterium | reverse complement strand
CTGCGCTCGAAGGTCGAGCGCGACCCGGAACGCCCCGAGGTCGTGCTCACTGTTCGCGGTGTCGGGTACAAAGCGGGTCCGCTGTGAGGCCTCGGCTTTCGTGACCGACCTCCACGCCGGCCCGGGACGGCCGGTCGCGGCATCCGCCCCGACCGCCGCCGACGACGCGCGCCCCGAGCCGGCGGACGTAGGGACAGCTGATGCGGTCGGATCGGTTTCCACGGAAGCGGAACCGGCGGCGAAGGCATCGGCGCCGCGTAAGGCCGATCTGCGCGGCACGGCGCTGCACCTACAGCGACGCGCGATCGTGCGCGGACGCCAAGCCGCCCGCGGAGCGGCGCGGCTGTGGCAGGCCTCTCTGCAGCTTCGTGTCGCGACCACGACCGTGCTCGTCACCGGCGTCTTGGTGCTCATCATCGGCGTCTTCCTGCTCGATCAGATCGGGGCCGGAGTGCTGCGTGCCAAGCGCACGGCCGCGATCTCCCAGGCCGAGCTCGGGCTGGGCATCGCGCGGCAACAACTGGCCGGTGTCGAGCCCGGCGACATCAGCGGAATCACAACGGCCATCCAGACGGCAACCACTCAACTGGGCACCAACGGCAGCAACGCCGGGCTCTACACAGTGCAGATCGGGACGACCAACAAATTCGTTTCCACACTGTTGAACGAACAGATCACCGTCTCGCCGCAGATGCGTCGCGTGGTCCAGCACGGCGACCTGGCGGTGCAGTACGCGCGCATCCCGCGGGCCGACGGTGGCTCGGGGACGCAGAGCGGCTTGATCGTTGGCGCCCCGATCTCCGTGCGGCCGGGGCTGTTCGAGCTTTACTACTTCTTCCCGCTCACGGCCGAACAGAGCACGCTCGACATCGTTCAGCGCACGGTGCTGATAGCCGGGTTGAGCCTGGTGATCCTGGTGGCGGCGATCGCGCTCATCGTCACCCGACAGGTGGTTCGACCGGTCCGCGTCGCCGCGCGAACGGCCGAGCAGTTGGCCGCCGGTGATCTCGCGCGTCGCATCAAGGTGCAGGGCACCGACGACATTGCGCGCCTCGGGCGCTCGTTCAACGACATGGCCGCCAGCTTGCAACGGCAGTTCCGGCGGCTGGAGGAGCTGTCGCGGCTACAGCGGCGATTCACGAGCGACGTCTCGCACGAATTGCGCACCCCATTGACGACGATCCGGATGGCCGCCGAACTGCTGCATTCCGAACGAGCGGAGTTCGCGCCCGAACTAGGGCGCTCGGTCGAGCTGCTGCGCACGGAGCTCGACCGTTTCGAAGCACTGCTCGCCGATTTGCTGGAGATCAGCCGTTACGACGCCGGTGTCGCTCGGTTGGAGTCGGAGTTGGTCGACCTGCGCTCGGTCGTGTCGAACTCGGTGGACGCCAGCCGGGGACTGGCCATGCGGCACGGCAGTGAGCTGGTCATCGACGTGCCCCACGAGGCGGTTGTCGTCGAGGTGGACGCCCGCCGTATCGAACGGATCTTGCGCAATCTGGTGAACAACGCTCTCGACCACGGCGAGGGCCTGCCGGTCACGGTGCGGCTGGCCGCGGGTGCGGACTCGGTAGCGGTGACCGTGCGCGACGTCGGCGTCGGCTTGCGTCCGGGCGAGGCCGGGCTCGTGTTCAACCGGTTCTGGCGTGGCGATCCCTCGCGCAGCCGGATCACCGGCGGCACCGGACTCGGCCTGTCCATCGCGCTCGAAGACGCCCGGTTGCACGGCGGTTGGCTGCAGGCCTGGGGCGAGCGGGGCCGCGGCGCGCAGTTCCGGCTCACGCTGCCACGTCGCATCGGCGGCAGCTTCGACGACTCACCCCTCGATCTGGAGCCCGTCGACGATCCGGCCCCGGAGATCCGGTGACGCGGCCCCGGCGGCCCCGGTCGCCCTGGTGCACCGCCATGCTCGTAGCGCTGACCCTCCTGCTGGCCGCGTGCTCAGGTGTGCCGAGTTCCTCCTCGCCCGAGGTGATCCGCTCCATCGGTGGTGGAGTGGCGCCGGCGCAGAACAACGCGCCGACCCCGCCGCCGGGCGCCGATCCGCAATTCATCGTCTCCGGCTTTCTGCTCGCCAGCCTGGGCGTCGACGCCCATCACGCCGCGGCTCGCCAGTTCCTGACCCAGGACCAGCGCAACAAGTGGACCGACACGACCGTGACGGTGCTGTCGCAGCTGACGGTCGGCCTACCCGATGACCAGGACCAGGTCACCGTGTCCGGTGTCGAACTCGGCACGATCAGCAGCAACGGCATCTACACCCCGCAGCTTCTCGGCGATGGCACCGCGCGATCCGGTGACGTCGTCACGTTCCCGTTCACCGTGCAGAAGGTCGACGGCCAGTGGCGGATCTCGCAGCTCCAGCAGGGGATTCTCATCGATGAGGCGCACTTCAGCACGACCTACCGGCCGCATCCCGTTTATTTCTTCGACCAGGCCCAGCGCACGCTGGTGCCGGACTTGCGTTACTCGTCGCTGACCGACCAGCCGCTGTGCAACTGGCTGCTCGAACAGCTCGGCGAGCCGCCGCGTCCGGAGCTGGTCGCCGCCGCGGTGACCACCAACCTGCCGGCGCAGAACACGCACGCCGGGGTGACGTGTGCGACCGCGTCGGTGCAGGTCAACCTGCCCGGCTCCGGCCAACTGGACGGTCCCACCCGCCAACGCTTGGCGGCTCAGTTGGCCTTCACCTTCAGCGTGAATTCGTACGGCTCGCTGGTGGAGTTGCACGACAGCAGTCGGCTGGTGTCCATACCGGACGTCCCGAGCCAGTTCGAGCCCAGCGACTTCGCTGCGTTCACGCCCTCCACCACACCGCCGAGCCTTTACTACATCCGCCAGGGCGCGCTCATCGACGGGTCCACGGGCTCGCCCGTGCCCGGGGCCGTGGGGAGCTCCGCTTACGCGCTGCAAAGCGCGGCCTTGGCCCAGCGCAATTCGGAGCAGCTGATCGCCGGCGTGAGCGCCAAGGACGGCTCGCAGCGTCTCGTGGTGGGCGTGACCCCGACGGCGCTGCGCACCTCGGACATCGCGGCGTCCGCACTCGGCCGGCCGGCGTGGGCTCCGGACCAGACCGAGGTGTGGATATCGACGGGCAGCGACGTCCGCCGGGTGCCCGTCGTGAACGGCGTGCCACAGGCGAGCGTGCCGGTCAGCTTGAAAAGCCTCGCCGGTGGAGCCTCGCTCGCCGGCTCGGTGCGCTCGATCGCGTTCAGCCCGGATGGCGTGCGAGTCGCGCTCGGGGTGCAACAGCCCGGCGGGTACCAGGTCTGGATCGGTTCGGTCGTTCGCGGGGACGCGGTGCGAGTCGACGGGCTGATGCCGGTCACTCCGGCCGGCATTTCCGTCGCGGATGTTTCCTGGAACGACGTGACGACGCTCTATCTCGTCGGCACCGACACGATCGCGCCGGGTCAGGCCCAGTTCTGGTCGGTGCAGAGCGACGGCTCGCAGCTGATCGCGCGGTCGACCGCCGGTCTGCCGAGCAGCCCTGAGCTGCTCGCCGTGGCGCCGAACGCGTTGCCTTATGTGTCGACCGGCGGCACCATCTGGGTGCAGCGCGGATCGGGCAGTTGGGGACCGCCGGGCAATACCACCGACCAAGCCGTGTCCGGCACGGCCCCCACGTACCTGCAATGACCGTCTCCGCAACGCTACGTCGGGGCTGCGGCCTGCGTCCACTTCGCTTCTCGACCGTCCACAATTCTCGGGCGGATAGCCTGCGAGTCGGCCACCGGCGGCACCATCGTGTCGTGTTCGCCGACCTGCTCGACCTGACTCTGCCCCGCCTGTGCGTGCATTGTCGTCGGCCGGGCCCGCTGCTGTGCGCCGAGTGTTGCCCGGGCACGCCCGAATGGGTCGAACGCCGCGGCGGTCCGGTGGCGACCGCGCGGACCTACGCCGGTGGCGTGCGAGCAGCCGTCGTGCACTTCAAGGAACGGCGTCGCCTGGATCTGGGTCCGACGCTCGGGGCGCTGCTCGGTGAGGCGGCCCGGCTGGTCCTCGAGGTGGCGGGCGGCCCGCTGACGCTCGTGGCCGTTCCGTCGCCGCCCTCGGTTGCACGCACCCGCGGCGGTCAGCACGTCGAGCGACTGGCGCGGCACGCCGAGCGGTACCTGTCGCGCAACGACGTAGCGACTCTAAGCCGTGCGCTCGTCTCCGTCGGCCGGCGATCGGACGCGGTCGGCCTCGACGCAGCACAGCGAGTCATCAACGTCTCCGGCACTCTGCGGGCGAGCCGGCCGGCCGCCCGCGCCCGACCGGTCGTGATCGTGGACGACGTGGCCACAACGGGTGCCACCCTGGCTGAAGCCGAACGGGCGCTGACTGGGGCCGGGTGGACGGTCGCCGGCTGCGCGGTCATCGCCGCGACACGCCGAATCCCACAAGAGTTTTAGCGGGCCCATCTGGCACACCTCGGCCCGCGGGTCTAGCGTGAAAAAGACCTGAGGAGAAGGCGTGCGCTGCCCCCCGAACCGGTCACGTACGGATCTCGCACCACGGTGCTGGAGCAGCAGTCGCGCCCCGAGTTCGTGGAGGGCGCATGGATGCTGGCGAGCGACACGTCGAGGTC
>JAFAWL010000273.1 GCA_019241805.1 Actinomycetota bacterium | reverse complement strand
CTGTCCGCGCACGCTACGTCGCCTAGCCCGGCGCCGGGGCGATTACGCGAAGCCCACCAGCCGTTGGATCTCTCGGGTCAGCCGCGGCTTCGGCGTCCGGGCCGTTGCATCCACGCGGACGATCTCGACCGGGCCGCGGACGCTGCCGATCGACCAGAGCGCATCGACCGTGGCGAGCTCGTCGGCGGGCAGATGTCCGCTTGCTGTCGTCCAGCCGAATTGCTCGGCGGCGGCGAACAGTTGCACCGCGCCGGTGAGCCTCCCGTTGGGCGGCCATGTTCCGGGCGTAGGACATCGTCTTCACGCCGCCCAGCAGCCACGGGGCGCCGTGAAAGGAGTCGCGGGCGGTGCCGCTGCTCAGGGTTGCCACCCCGATGCCGTACCGGCGTTGCCTGTCGTAGTCCGGCGGTACGGACGTGACCGTCGCGACGCCCGACGCCGGCCCGTTGACACCGCGGCCGCGGGTCAGGAACAACCGCAGACTGGCCTCGCCCGGTCTCGTCCAGGCCGGAAGCACCACGTCGATGAGGGCGACCCACGCCGCCCGGTCGAACGGGATCTCCAGTGCGGCGGCCGACCGCGCGAACCGATCCAGGTGGCGCTCGACCTTGTCGACCCGGCTGACGCCGTCGCCGCCGGTGCGAACGCGGCACCCTTCGAAGCAGCCGTCGCCGCGCGTGAAGCCCAGATCGTCCGCGGTCGGCGCCCGATCGCCCGGTGGACTGACTCCGTCGCCCAGGATCGCGACGAGCGGCTCGCTCACGTACATAACATAGAGGGGTGGGCGGTCATGACGAGCTGGCCGAGCGGCTGCGGGCGCGCGGCTTGCGCATGACCAACCAGCGCCAGCAGATCCTCGACGCGGTTCGCGCGCTGGGCCATGCGACCCCCGAGCAGGTCAGCGATGCCGTGCCGGACGTCGACGTCACCACCGTGTATCGCACGTTGGAGCTGTTCGAGGACCTCGGCCTCGTGCGCCACACCCACCTGGGTCATGGCGCGCCGTCGTTCCGGCCCGCCGACGATCAGCACGTCCACGTGATCTGTCATTTCTGCGGGCGAGTGGTGGACGTGCCCGCGGACCTCGTCGACGCGCTCTCGGGACGTCTGCTGGCCGAGCGTGATTTCACGGTGGATCGCTCGCACTTCACCGTCTTCGGGCGATGCGCCGACTGCGCGGCGGCGGGCGTCGCGGTCCTGCATGCATCGTCCCCCGCTCATCCGGCCGCCCACCGCGGCGCGCAGCCGGAACAAATGAGGGGAGCCCGACGATGAACAGTGATGTGACCATTTCAGCGGCCGTGATGAACGAGGGCGGAGTGGACGCCGGAGTGCCCTGGCACTACGGCGACCCGCTGCGTGAGCAACGCGCTATGGCGCAGGCGGCAGCGGTCGTCGATCGCACCAACCGCGGCGTATTGACCGTGCCCGGTGCCGATCGTTTGAGCTGGCTACACACCATCTCGACCCAGCACCTGTCCAAGCTCGGCGACGGCGAGACGACCGAGGCTCTGGTGCTGTCGCCGCACGGTCACGTCGAGCAGCATTGGCAGCTCGCCGAGCTCGGCGGACAAGTGTGGTTGGACGTCGAGCCGGGTGCGTCCGCTGATGTGCTGGCCTACCTGGACAAGATGCGCTTCTTCAGCCGCGTCGAACCAGCTGACGTGAGCGCGGACTTCTCCGTCGTCTCCCTCGTCGGGCCCGCCTCAGCGGCGGTGTTGGCGGCGTGCGACCTGCCCGTACCGGAGCCGACGCACGCCATCGCCCTTGCCGGCGCCGGCCTGATCCGCCGGGCGGCCCTCGCTGAACTCGACGGGTTCGACCTGATCGTGCCGCGATCCGGTTCTCGCGAAATGTTCGACCGGCTCGTCGCGTCCGGAGCCGCGCCGGCCGGCACCTGGGCCTACGACGCGATACGCGTCGAGCAGCGCCGACCTCGGCTCGGCTTCGAAACCGACCATCGCACGATTCCGCACGAGGTCGGCTGGATCGGCTCGGCCGTACACCTCAACAAGGGCTGCTATCGCGGTCAGGAAACCGTCGCGCGGGTCCAGAACCTCGGTCAGCCACCCCGACGACTCGTATTACTGCATCTTGGCGGTGAGGCGTTGCCGGAGCGGGGCACACCGGTCGAGTCGGGCGGCCGTGCGGTCGGATTCATCGGCACGGCGGTACATCACCACGAACTCGGCCCGGTTGCGCTGGGCGTGATCAAGCGAACGATCCGGGGCGAAGCCGAACTGACCGTCGCGGGCTCTCCCGTCGCGCTGGACCCGGCCGATCGCTGACGGAGACCACGTGCCGGCCGTCATCGGTGGCTGCCTCAGGCGGTTTGGCGGGTGGCTGGTGAGTGCACCCGGACGTTCGTCTGCGCGTCCACTGGGTACGTGTTCCGTGGCCTGACAGCCCGCCTCAGCTGCTTTGGCGCACGCAACGGACGCAAGGTGGCCGCGCCGGGCTCACCGCTAGCTGGTTGCTTGCAATAGTTAGCGAGGGGCTTCACAATGGGCGGATGGAACTCGACCCGACGACGCAGCCGGCCAAGAGCGTCTTGGCCATCGGCGAGTTCATCCGCGACCAGCGCGAGCAGGCTCAGGTGTCGCTGCGGCAGTTGTCGAAGCTCGCTGGGGTGTCCAACCCCTATCTTTCGCAGATCGAGCGTGGGTTGCGCAGGCCGAGCGCGGAGATCCTACAGCAGATCGCGAAGGGACTGCGGATCTCGGCCGAGCAGCTCTACGTTCGGGCCGGCATCCTCGAAGACCGACTTGGCAATCCGGCGCTGGTCGCGACCGTGCTTGCCGACGAGGGGTTGACGGAGCGCCAGAAGCAGGTGCTCATCGAGATCTACGAGTCGTTCTGTCGCGAGAACGCGGCAACGTCGAACGCGTCGGTCGCCCCGCTACCGATGTCCGATTCGAACCCGCGGCCGGCGCGGCCGCTGGCAACCAGGTAAGGAGACGGATCGAAATGTCGATCGCAACCGACGCTCGCGCGTACGCCGACGCGGTGATTGCCCAAGGCCGACAGGCCGTGGATGCGGCTTCGGCCCGCCTGGGCGAAGTCGCCGAGGAGGCGAGCAAGAGCCTGAACGCTGAGCACGTGATGCACGTGGTTGAGCCATATTTGGCCCAGGCCCGGACGTACGGGGACGCGCTCGCTGAGCAGGCAGCCGCCCTACTCGTGGAGTTGCGTGCCGACAAGCGGGTCAGCGATGCGTTGAGCAGTGCGGAGAATTTGTTCGCTGAGATCAAGAACGACAAGCGCGTGGCGGGAGCACGCACAGCCGCTGAGAACCTGGTCGAGTCGATCCGCCATGACGAGCGGGCTGCCAAGGTCGTCACGGCTGCGGAGACGCTCGCGGCCATGCTCTTCGGCTCGCTGCAGGACCGGGTCGCGAAGCCGGCCGAGACCGTTGTCCGCACGGTTCGTACCGCGACCGGCGGCACCACGCAGACGGCAACCGCCGGAGCGGCCCGGACCACGACCACGGCGAAATCCGCGCTCAAGTCGACCGGGACGAGTGCAACCGTGACGAAGGCGACCGGCTCGACCGGGAAGGTCACTGCGAAGACCAACACGACGGCGGTGGCCAAGACACCAACCGAGCAGACCGCGAGCGCAAAGACCGCGAGCGCAAAGACCGCGAGCGCAAAGACCGCGAGCGCAAAGACCGCGAGCGCAAAGACCGCGAGCGCAAAGACCGCGAGCGC
>JAFAWL010000265.1 GCA_019241805.1 Actinomycetota bacterium | reverse complement strand
GCGCGCGCAGGAGATTTGAGAAGGGCTGTCCTTAGTACGAGAGGACCGGGACGGACGAACCTCTGGTGTGCCAGTTGTTCCGCCAGGAGCACTGCTGGTTGGCTACGTTCGGAAGGGATAACCGCTGAAAGCATCTAAGCGGGAAGCTCGCTTCAAGATGAGATCTCCCATCCTTTATGGAGTAAGGCCCCCGGCTAGACCACCGGGTTGATAGGCCGGAAGTGGAAGCGTGGTAACACGTGCAGCTGACCGGTACTAATAGGCCGAGGACTTGCCACAACACTCCGCTTACTCCCGTTTCGACGGGTGAAGCCGCTTGCGTCCACTGTGCGGTTCCCGAGGTACGGTTCTGCGCCCGCTCCGGCGGGCCCGGGGCCGATATCTCCATAGAGTTTCGGCGACCATAGCGAGAGGGAAACGCCCGGTCCCATCCCGAACCCGGAAGCTAAGCCTCTCAGCGCCGATGGTACTGCGCGGGCCACTGCGTGGGAGAGTAGGACGTCGCCGGACATTCTTTCTGTCGAGGGTCGTTCGGTTCGCCGAACGGCCCTCGACCTGTTTCGGTACCCCACGTAAGGAGTGCGGCCCCATGGTTACTGGCCGACCACGGCGCGGCGATGGCGGCCGGTCCGGCGGCTCATCAAGCGGGGCTGCTCGCGGTCGCGGGCGGCTTACTGGCGACGGTGGCGCGCGCTCGGACAGCGAACGGGCCGGAACCAGTGGCCGGGCTGGAACCAGTGGCCGGGCCGGAACCAGTGGCCGGGCCGGAACAGGCCGCGGTGGCGATACCGGAGCTGCTTCAACCAGGCGCGCAGCGTCTGGCTCGTCGCGCCCGAGTCGCTCGGCTTCGGAAGAGCGCGTCGCCGGCCGTCCGGACTTGCGGGCGAACACCGACCGGCGGCGCAGCCCTCGGCCCGAGGCGACGGAAAATGGCGCTAGCCGCCCTCGTCGTTCAGGCCAGCCGGGCGAGACGGGCCACCGCCCGGCGACGGGCGGTCGGGCACCCCGATCCGGCGGACCTCGCACCGGCGCCCGCCGAAACGCGTCGAGTGCTCGCCCGGACGGCGGGCAGCCTCGCGACCCGGACGAGCGGGCTCCGCGAGGTCGGCCGGTCGCGTCCGCGCGAACGCCGGTGCCGGCGTCCGCGCGAGGGACCCGGCATAGCGACGAGCCCGCTCTTCCTGATGGTGCCGACGGCCGGCTGCTCGATCCGTCCGTCCGAGCCGAGCTGCGCAGCCTGTCCAAGCTGAACGCTGATGTCGTCGGAGCGCACCTGGTCGCTGCCGGCCAGTTGATCGACAGCGACCCCCGCGGCGCGCTCGCCCACGCCCGGGCGGCCCGCGCCCGTGCCGCCCGGATCGCTGTCGTTCGCGAGGCGGTGGGGATTGCTGCCTACCACGCCGGGGAATGGGCCGAGGCGTTGAGTGAGCTTCGCGCCGCCCGCCGCATCTCGGGTAGCCCGCACAACCTGGCCGTAATGGCTGACAGCGAACGTGCCCTCGGCCGCCCTCAGAACGCGATCAAGGCGCTGAGTGACCCTGACGTGCGGCGACTCGACCCGGAGACCCGCACGGAGTTGACGATCGTCGCGGCGAGTGCGCGGCGTGACCTCGGCCAAGCCGAAGCCGCACTGGCGGTGCTCGCCAAGGGCGGTCTCAACCGTGATCGCCCGATGCCGGGATCGGCTCGCCTGTGGTACGTCTACGCCGACATCCTCGAGTCGCTCGGACGCGGTGAAGAGGCGGCGCAGTGGTTCGCGGCCTCGGCCGGGCTGGACCCCACCGGCGAGACGGACGCTGCGGATCGGGCCAGCGCACTGCTCTGACCGCGTAAGACAATCGTCCCTCCACAGTGGAGACCCGAGCGACGCCGTCATCCACAGCTGGGCCTGGGGGAACTTGCGGACCACTGTCGTGCGGCAGCCTGAGGCAATGCCAACATCCCGAGCCGCCGATCTGATCGATTCGCCTTTGAATGCCGTCGAGCTGCGCGGTGTCCTGGCCGCCACGCGTCTGCTTCGCACTCTGCCCAGCGGTGATGAGCTGATCACCTTCCGCCTGACCGTGCCCCGACCAACCGTGGGGCAGCGCGTGGACAGCATCGACTGCGTCACCGGCCGGACGATGCCGCGCCGATGCCTGCTGCGCTGCGCGCCCGGTGACGTCCTTAAGGTCTCCGGTCAGCTCTGTCGTCGTTTCTGGCGAGGGACCGGCGGACTGAACAGCCGCTACGAGGTCGACGCCGCCACCGTTCGCGTGGTTACGCGAACTCGTCGGCGAAGCGCCTGAACACAAGACCCGAAGCCGGTTTCGGGGTGAACAGCGTCGATTTCCTTGGCATCCGCCCACCGGCCATGGCCACCGCCGTGACGGCCGACACCGGCGTCGGTCGCAGCAGGACCGCGAACCCACCCGTGGCCCGGGCCAGGTCGAGCGCCTCGTGGACCGAATGCGCGTACCGCACCGCATCTTCATCGTCGGGCCGGTCCCACACCCGGGTCACGAGGCTGCGATGCAGGATCGTCACGTCCAGTTGGCCCATCGCCGCGGGCTCTTCGGCGGTCACCAGGCCGGCGGTCACCTCGTCGGCGAGATCATCCACTACGAATGCTGCCGAGCCGTCGGTGAGCACGGCCGCGAAGCTCGACGCCGCGCCGATGGCGTCCCGCGCCCCGGCCAGATCCGTCGCTTCGCGCACACGTGCGCGACCTTCGAGGGCCGCGACCGCGGCCGTCAGCGGGACACCGGGCAGAACACGATGAATGGCCTGCACCTGGGGTCCGTAACTTCTCGAGTCCACGATCAGTGTTAGCCCGCGATCCCACGGCCCCGGCCCATCCGTCGCTCGGCGCTCGGCTTGCAACGCTCGATAGGTCGCATATCGGTGGTGACCGTCGGCGATGACGGCGCTTCGGCCGCTCAGGTCGGCTTCGACCGAGGCGTGCAGCTCGGCATCTGTGATCGCCCAGAGCCGGTGGGCGACGCCGTCGGGCGTCGTCACCGACACCACCAACTCCGCCGGCTGACGCCCAGAACCCTCGCTGCCGCGATCCACGCCGGCCACGACGGCCGACGCGGCTCCGCCGCCCTCATAGACGAGATAGATCGGTTCCAAATTGGCATCGGTCGCAGCCATGAGAGCCAGTCGGTCAGCGACGGGGCCCGCCATCGTGTTCTCGTGCGGCAGGATGACGCCGTCGGCGGGATCGCGCAGTTCGACCGCACCGATCAAGCCACGCGTGATCGTGCCGGCGTCGTTCATCTCGTAGACGTAGAGCGCCGGCTGAGAGTCGAGGGTCAACACATCGCGTACGACCCAGTCCTCGAGCCGTTGCGCGGCCTGCGCGTAGGCGTCGCCGTCCTCGCGCGACGCCCGTGGAAGGATCACTGAGACGGCGTTGTCAGGATCACGCGCCAGCAGAGCCGCGCGCTCCTGCTCATCAATCACGTCGTAGGGTGGGCAGAGCAGTCGGCTCAACCGTTGACCGTCCGCAGCGAACCGGCGGGCGCGAAACGGTGCGAGCGACAGGCCACCACTCATGTCCGGCTCTCCAGGCTGAAGGTCGGCGGGTTGTCGCTAGGCTCGGGCACGATCTCGGATCGTACGCAGTGTCGCTGCCGGTTCCCAGGTGTGTTGGAGCCTCGGCTCCCCGACCCCGTGAGGACAACGCCCCCATGTCGCTCGGCTCCTCCGCAACTTCGCTCAGCCGCGCGTA
>JAFAWL010000218.1 GCA_019241805.1 Actinomycetota bacterium | reverse complement strand
GCCGTCGCCCCAGAACTGTCTGCATCGATCAGCTTGGCGTAAAGCGCCGTTGCCGAGGCGGCAGGACTCAGAGTGACGAACACCTCACCCCACCCCTTGCCGAAGGTGGTCGCCCAGCCGGTCGGATTGCCGCTTGGCACGTCGCGCTGGAACGGCTGCAGGTCCAGGTTGGCGATGCTGCCGCTCTTGTTGGCCGAGACCGCCGCGCTCCCGATCGTCTGCGCGGAGCCTGAGGAGGAACCGAAGGCGCTGAATGGCGCCGGATACGGGTTCACGAGGCCGCCCGTGTTGGTCCCCGCGACCGACAGTTCGCCCGCCGCGGTGATCGAATAGGGGACGGTGAGCGCCGCTGTCCCGCTGGCCGGGATGACCACTGAGGCACCCGATGGGAACGAAGTGCCGGTCCCGCTCAGCGTGATGGCTTTGGTGCCGTCGCCGGCCCAAGGCGCGTTCGGGTAGATAGTGGCCGTGCCGCTTCCACCCACTGCACCGCCGCTCTTGTCGAGCACGATGTCGTAGCGGTTGGCGCTCAGCGCGGCTGCGGTGCCCGACCCGGACCCTGACCCAGATCCCGAGCCTGACCCCGCACTCGAGGAGGCTGTGCTCACCCCGACAAGATAGTCCGTCGTGCTCGAGCCGGAGCTGTTTGTCGCCATGATGCGCAGGTCGTAGCCCGTGCTCGGGGCCAGGCCGGCGAAGGTACCGCCGCTACTCGTAAACGTTCCCGCGTTCAGGGTCCACGAATTCGCCCCATGCAGTGAAGTATAGCCGGCATAGGTGATCGGGGATGTGCCGGTCGCCGCCGTATAGCTGACCGGCACCGTGCTGCTCGTCGGCGTACCGGGCGCCATGCTGCCCACCTGGCTCGGCGCAGTCCCGGCGGCGCCGGTCGTTCCGAAAGCTGACTGTTGACTTGTCGAGATCGTGGCCTGATCCCCGGACGCCGGCGGGCCCGCGATATAGATCGCCTCAGCAATGATGCCGTTCCACCAATTCGCGGTCTCGGATGTGTTGGGCGAGCCCATCCAGAGGGTCCGTGGTTCCGAGATCGTATCCGTCTGCGCCGAGGCTGCCCCGGTCGTGCCGTCCACGGTCATCGTGAAATTGTCGCTGCCGTCCACGACGGCCGCGATGCAGTGACGAGCGCCGCTGCCGGAGAACGGGACGCCGGAAACCATACCGCCGGTGTTGTTGTGGTAGCCGCAGAGGTTGCCGGCGTTGCCGATCGCGTAAATCAACGCTCCGGCCCCGAAATCGGTGTTCGCGCCGTTTCCGGTCATCGCGCACAGACGGGCACTGCTATTGGCGTCGCCGGAGACCGCCATCATCACCGCGGAGCGCAGATCGGTGCGGCCCGTTGTCATGCCAACGGAGAGCGATGCAAAGCCACCGACATAAACCAGCGCGGGTCGGCTATTGACGTCTCCAAAAGAATCTGCGGCCCCCGCGTTGACCACGCGGGGCTGATTATTATTGGTGTTTTGCACCAGATCGTTGCCGCTGCCGCTCTGGTCGTACCATTTCACAACGAAGCCGCTATTGCCGGAGCCGACGAAACTGAGGACGCTCGCCGTATCGAGCCAGCCATTGACGAAGCCAAAGTCTTGCTGCTGGCCATCAGATGACCGCCGCACGCGCAACGCGGAACCGGCATACGCGGTGCGCAGCTTGCGCGTCGACCAGCCTCCAGTGACGGTTGACGAGAGTGAGTCGAGGAGTAACGACCCGGTTCCGGTTCCGGTTCCGGTTCCGGTTCCGGTTCCGGTTCCGGTGCCAGCGGCGGCAGACGCCGTGTAAGTCAGGCTGCTCGGGTCCACGAGACCGCCGTTATTGGTGCTTGCGATCGCTTTCGACCCGGTGGACGCGGCCGTGTACGTAAATGTTCCGGTGCTGTTCGCGCCGGCCGCCAAGGTAACGGTGCTGGGCGTGAACGTCCCGCCACTCCCGCCGTCGTTCGGTGTCACGGCCATCGACGACGCGAGGATCGCCTGAAGCGTGAAGTTGCCCGAAGGGAACCCGACGGTCCCGGCGCTGGGGCCAGTCAGGAGGTAGGTCGCCGCCGAGCCGGAGCCGGCGGCACTAGCTAAAGGGAGCGCGTACACCACTCCGTTCATGGCCTTGATCTCATACGATCGCGAGGCCGCGATGGTCGTGACGGCAGCTCCGGTCAAATCCTTTGCGGTCCCGCTCAGGGTGACCGTGACCCCGGCGAGCGTGTAGACGCGGCACAGAAAGCCGTCCCCGAGCGTCGCGGCGGCGGGCACCGTGAGCGTGAGCGAGGCGGTTGCGATGAGGTCGCGGCGCTGATGCGCGGACGCCGAGAGAGTCGTCGCCCCGGCAATCGGCACCGACGCCTGCAGCTGTGCCAAGGCAAAGGTCGCCTGCTGCGCCATGGTCGCCTTGCCGTCGCCGCCACCTTGGGTCACCACGGCGAGATCGGTGCCGGATAACGAGTTGGCACTGGGCAGGTTGGCGATGCTGGTCCCGCTCGCCGTGTCGGGGAAGTAAGTCATTGTGGGGGCCTCCGCTGGCCGGTCGCTCCGGGAGCCAGCGGTATTCGATTTCAGCCGCACGCTGTCAAGAATACTTTCCTAGATTGCGATGGCTTTTTGGAAGCAGCGAGAGA
>JAFAWL010000266.1 GCA_019241805.1 Actinomycetota bacterium | reverse complement strand
ACTGGAACCGAGAGCGTCTGCCCGGCATTGAGCGTGACGGGAAGCGACGGTTTTGTGATCGAGAAGTCACCGGGGGACGCCGTCAGGTTCGTGATGGTGACGCCACGGGTTGCGGTCATCGTGAGCGTCTCGGGAGCGCTGCTGCTTCCTTCGGTGGTCGTGGGAAATGAGAGGCCCGACCCGCTCAGCGGCTCAGCGTTTGGTGAGCCGAAGCCGAGGACGTCCCCGTCACGCGTGCCGACGTAGACACGGCCGGCGCCTACGCCCGGCGTGCTGTAGTTGGTCGCGTGGCCAATCGACCAGCTGTTCAGCATTCCGAGCACCCCGTTCACGGGCACCGCGGAGTAGGCGCGCAGCTGCCCGCCGTCGCCCTGGCGATCCGCGCTCCAGATCTCCCATACCACCGCCGTCCCCGAGTTCGTCTGATCGGATGTGATTACCGGCGAGCCGCTGCCCCAACCGAACACGTCGGAGGAGCTGGCGACGCGCGACAGCGACGGCGTATCCGAGCCGCTGACGCCGTACTGGTAGACGTCGAACGTGCCGCCGCCGGACTGCCCGGTTGAGGTCGGGATGTACAGGTAACCGCCGTCGCCGGGCCACACGCCGGGCCGGCCCCACACGCCACCGAAGGGCCCGAGGCGCTGGACCACATTGTCTCCCCCGCCGGCGCCCTGGTCATAGCCGCCGAGGTTGTCGCGGTTCAGGAGGTAAACGTAGCCCTCCTTGCCCACCGCGACCGCGAGGTGCGGCAGCGCGGAGGTGCCGAAGGTGGGGCCAGGCAGCCCCACCACGCCGCCCGAACCGAAATCCGAGTCGGATTGATCGAGCTGGTCGGCGTCGTAGGGGGCGAAGAAGTCGACCGCCTGGAGCGACCCGTCCGATTGGACCTGGAGCCGCACGACGCACTCTCCGCACGCGGCTGGGGGCGAGCTACCCGCCGTCGGCGACGAGGGCGCGCCGCCGTTACCGGTCGCGAAGAGGATCTGGCCTGGGCCGTCCGAAGTCAGGCCCACGCCGGCCTGCCAGATGCCGGCCCCGCTCGCGTTGTTCTCAGCCACCCACCGCGACGTGATCGTGTGGCTCGCGGTCGAGACGCCGAATACCCAACCCTCCCAGGGCTGTACGTCGCAGTGCGAACCGAACGCGGCGTAGACCACGCCGTTCATGAGCAGCAACCCCGGGCGCTGCTGCTGGGTCTGCGGGACGAAGCTGACGGCGGCGTTGTCGGCGTTCCCTGTCAACTCCACGGGCCAGCCGGGCTGCTCCTGGCCGGTGTCGACGTTGAGGGCGTCCATGTACCACGCCGGTGTGGTGTGGTTGGCGTCGTCGTAGGTCTTGTGGGTCAGGTAGACGGTGCCGGTCGAAGTGTCGATCACCGGCGTCGAGCTTGTTCCAATCGATGGCTGGATGTCGCCGCACCCGATGTCGGCCGGGTTCCACGGCCCGTTCCCAGGAAGGGCGGTCATCCATTCCTGGCCACCCGTAGCCGGGTCGAGCCCATAGACCTTGTCGTTCTCGGTGGGGACGATCAACGTGCCGCTTGCGTGCGAAGACGTCGTGTACAGCGGCTGTGCGTATACCTGGCCGTCGACGGCCGCCGACCACAGTTGTCCGAACGAGCTGCCGCTGACGAGCTGAGGAGTCAGCGAGCTCTCGTCCGGATACCAGCCGGTCCGCAAGGTGTCACCGGCGTCCGTGACCACGGCCGCCGCTGCCCCGCCGGCGAACAGCAGGCACGCGAGCACCGCCGCGACGCCCACCAACCCGATCGTGCCTCTGCTCAAAACAACCCCCTGCCCTTTCGTGGGAGACAGATCGTAGCGGTGTTTGCCGCTCGACGGGTTTCCGGTGGTTTGGGAGCGCCAGCCTCGCGACGACCATGCGTCCGGTCGCACCATCGGTCTGGTCGCGCTCAGCGCTGCTTACGCGATCGCCCTGCCGTCGGTCTGATTTCACGCAACCCGAGCGCCGGGTATACGGTTTGCGGGTCTGGCGCAACCCTGTGCGACCGATGGACCTGGTGATCTTCTCGACCTGTCCCCAGTCCAGGGGGACCCCGCGCGAGGACTACGGTCGCCGCGTGACCGACGTTGCACGGTGGAGCGAGGCCGCCGGCTATGAGGGGATCCTGGTTTACACCGACAACGGGATCGTCGACCCGTGGCTCGTCTCACAGCTGATCATCCAGAGCACAGACCGTCTGGCGCCGCTCGTCGCCGTACAGGCCGCCTACATGCATCCGTACACCGCCGCAAAGATGGTCGCCACCCTCGGCCACATGCACGGCCGGCGGATGTGGCTCAACCTCGTCGCCGGGGGGTTTCGCAATGACCTGGCGG
>JAFAWL010000258.1 GCA_019241805.1 Actinomycetota bacterium | reverse complement strand
TGACCAGCGGCGCCCGATACGCTCGGCGAGTTCCTCGAGTTGTACAGACGCCTGCGCCCAGACCGCGCCCTTGCCGGCCGCGACGACGGTCCGCCTGCTGGCATGAATGAGCTTCAGGGCACGGTCGAGCTGCTCCGACGGAGGCGCGCGGCGCCTGCGGCAGCATGGTCGTGCGACCCGCGTCGGTGGGTCAGGCGCGACAGCGTCACCATGCCGCCGGGAGCTGCCCGGTCGGTCGCGCACCGCCACCGCGAACGCGGGGGTGAGCCGGTCAAGAATGCTCATCGCGCTGGGGCCTCGAGCTGTCCTGACTTTCCCGCGGAGCTAGCCCGCGGGCGCACTGTCACACCACCGCGCGATGGGGCGAGGGCACCTGGGCGACATTGCCGTTAGGTCCTGACCGCACCGTGATCTCCATGCCGATGGGCTCATCGGCCAGGAGGAGCAGGTCGAGCATCTCCGCGTCGCCGTCCTCGACCCGCGCGAGGAAACGCTCATCCGTCGAGGCCAGCCTGCCGACGACCATCCCCCCGCGTGCCCCGTCGCCGGCACACTTAACGGTGTAGGTTTCGATCGTGGCGGCACCGTCCGCCTCAGCGGTGGAGGGCACAGCCGGCCACGAGTCGACCTCCCGCTGCAGCGCCCGGCTGCCGTCCTCGCGCCATGCCGTCGGGGTCGTCGAGTAGATGCCGACGGAGTACTTGCTCATATATCCCCCGTTTGCCCCGACGAACCCATGCGCGCCCGGGTGCGCGCGCAGCCGTTGCACGGTCTCCGCGATCGCGTGCATCGAGTAGTTGTTGCCGGCGCCGCCGAAGAACGGGAGCCCGCCGGTGAGCGTGAGTCCCCTCGGGTCGTCCGGGCGCAGACTAAGACCGTCGCAGATGTTGAACACCGGAATGGGGAAGCAGGAGTACAGGTCGAACGTGGCGATATCGACGACATCGACACCGGCCACCTCGCGGGCGTGCCGACTCGCGAGCACGGAGGCCGGGCTGCAACTGAGGTCCGCGCGCTCGAGGAGGGTGCGCTCGCGCAGATCGGCGTGTCCGTGCAGGAAGACCCATCGCTCGCGCGGCACAGCGAGCCGCTCCGCCGCGCCGACCGACATCAGCAGCGCGGATGCGGCCAGGTTTACCTGATCCCGCGCGACGAGGAAGCGCGTGTACGGATCGGCGATCGGTCGGTTGCGCTCGCTCGGAGTGACCAGCTCCGCGGCGCTGCGCGCCACCGGGGCAGCAGCGTGGGGGTTCGCCGCAGCAACCCTGGTGAACGGCTCGAACAGCGTCCCCATCGCTGCGGCGTACGCCTGGCGCGAGACTCCCAAACGTGCACGCCGGGCGTTCTCGAACAGCGCGTACACAGCAGGCGCCTGTACGAGCTCGTAAGCTATCGCCTCGTCGGAGATGACTCCCTCGATGCCGTATCCGCGGTCCTCGAGCTGGCCACCCGGATCCTCCGAGAAATCGGGGCGATCCGCCGAGTTCACCACGTGACGGGCGGTGGAAAGCGCCTCGCCCCCAAAGACCAGCGCCACGTCGGCCTTGCCGGAGGCGATGGCGGCGCTGAAGTTCGTCACTAGCGCCTGCGGAACCTGCCCGCCGTGGACCTCGAGCACCGCTCGGCGCGGTTGGGCGTGCAGGCGGTTCGCAACCGACCGGGGATAGTTCGTCGAGCGACCGAGCGGGGAACGGGCGCCCGGCCTCGAGTCCTCGAACTGGCGAACGCCTCCTACCGTGTCGATCGAGGTGGCCACCCTTACGGGGTCGGCGCCGCAGTCTTCAATCGCGGCGCGGGCCGCGTGCGCGGATAGTTCCACAGCCGACAGGCCACGGTAGCCGGGCGCGTCGATTCGCTCGGAGAACTGGCCAACGCCAACGACGACAGGCGTACGGGGATCGAGCTCCCTCACCGTCATTCCTCCCACGCATCCGGTCGAGGCATGTAACCCGTCAGCGTACCGCGGCCATGTACCGGATGAATGCTGGTCGCACAACGACGCTTGCGTCTGCACAAGAAACAGCTACGGTCGCGACATGGAATCGCGACCCCGGATTCCCGGCGAGATGGATGCCGCGCTGACACGCCCAGGACATGGCGAGCTCGCGCTCGGAATCTGCGCCTACCAGGGCGGCGAGTTGCTCGTGGATGCAACGGTAGAAGCCGACGGCTGTCCCGCGTTCTCCGCGCAGCGCCCTGTGCTCGTGTGCGGGGCTCGGAGACGCCACCTGGCCTTCTAAAGTAGAGAGAACTTCGCTGCGGCGAGCTTATCTTCGCCAGAGATGAAGGGGGAACCGCGGTGATCGACTCGACGCTTGGTGGCATCGATCGGCTCCGGGCAGCCAGCATGTTCCCGCTACTCTTGCCGTCGCCTTCGGCTGTCGAACCCAACGGATGACATCGCGCCTGAACGGTTCGGCTCCGAGACCGCGCTGCAACCACATCGCGGATTCAGGCATGGCCGTCACGATAATGGGCCGTTTGGCCGGGCACGAGCTGGTTACGGACGCCATGTCGGTAGCGGCCGCCCAGAGCATCGCCATCGGCGACCGTGCTGGCGCTCTCCGCCGGATTCTTCTCGCGTGACTGATCGTGTATCGCGTACAGCGAGTGACCTGGAGTGTGGCCGAGCGGCAAGTCTGGTGACACCCAGAGCGATCTGCTAATCATCATCCAAGAGCTGGACCTGACCCCGCTCAGCGAGCGCCACCAACACCGCTCGGATATGCGCCGGCACCGAGCCCGGCCCCGTGGTCCGTCCCGGCGAAGTAATCCCAGTCGGGACGACCGAGCCACATGGGAGCCGCAATGCAGCCATTGGCTGATCCTGCGGGCGCGGGGCCTGAGTACCTCTGACCGTCAGTTATCCGGGGATGAGGAGACCCGGTTGGCCTCTCAGCGACCATGCTGGCTTCGGCTCAAGGGGGCGCGCGTGATGGCGCTGGACATTGGTGCCTGAGCGCTTGGCCGCGGAACACGGCCTGCCGCGCAGACCGGAGCCTCGGAGCTCGAGGCTGCCCTCGGCGAAGTCGGGACTTCCTCCGTGTCGCCTTGGCGTAATGGTCAATCGTCGAGATTGCTCAGGGCCGAAGAGCAGCACGACCTCGCTGCGCTCGGCGCCGACATCGGCGGCGATCTCGTTGACCGCGTGCTGCGATGCCTGACCACCGTCCACCTCGAGGACCGAGCGGCGCCCGCGCAGGGCGTCGAGTGCTCGAACTGGCGGAAGCCGGCGGCTGTGTCAACCTGTGCCGGCGGTCCTCTGAGGTGGGATCCGTGTCGGCAAGCGCCTCGCGGGCCGCGTCGGCGCCCAGGTCTACGGGCGAGCGGCGCCGGTAGTCGGCATCAGTCGCTCCGAGGATTGGCCGACTCCGAGGAGCACCGGAGTACGGGGTCCAGGGTCATCAGCGCTCCCAGTGCGGCGATCCGCTCCTCGCACTCGGCGACGATCTCTTGTGTGATCAGGGCGGCCGGACGGACCGTTTGGAATGAGCCGACGACTTGGCCGATGAAGAACGACTGCAGCGCAATGGCTCCCTCGTGCCCTGCCTCGGAGGCGGCGTCGATGCGCTGCCAGGCCTCGTTCACCAGCATCGGTTGCAACGGCATGGG
>JAFAWL010000224.1 GCA_019241805.1 Actinomycetota bacterium | reverse complement strand
TCGCGCGCCACCCCCAGCCGAAAGCGCCAGTCATGTCACCTGTTCGCAGTGCTCGCCTCGCGCGCGCAAGTCGTGCGGCGCTTGCCGTGGCTTCGGGCGCATTGTTCGCTCTCACCGCGCCGGCAATGACGGCACACGGGGCGACGGTACCGCCGGCAGTGGTACCAGGCAGCGTCGTCTATTCAGCGGGAGCGGACGCGACTACTCCGCCGCTTACGGTTTCCGACGGTGGTGCGGACCTGAGTACGGTCGACCTGCCCAGTCTCGACGGAAACGGTCACTGGGTTCTCGATCTGGTCACCGCACCCGATGGTGGCTCCTGGTACGCACTCGTGTGTAACGAACAGGCCGGCGACCTCTCCATCGCAACGATGGACGTTGCGACGCGGCAGTGGCAGCAGCCACGGCCTGCTCTCGTGTCCAGGTGCGATCGTCGCTCTGTACGTGGGCGCCTGGCGATCTCGCCGGACGGAAAGCGCCTGTATGCCGGGTGGTCGAACGCCTTCTGGATAATCGACCTGGCGTCCGGCGCTGCTTCCGAAATGCTTGTCACGGATCCAATTCATGGACTGGCGCTTTCTCCCGATGGATCGAAACTGTTCCTTTCGTCGGGCGACTTGGTCCAGGCCTATGACGCGGTGTCCGGCGCCCTGGTCGAGTCGGCCGATGTTCCGACTGCGGGCGCGATTGCCGTCAGTCCTGACGGACAGACGCTCTACGTCGTCTCCGACGGCAATCCGAGCGACGGAACGAACACTGCCCTGGTTCCGCTGCACGCTCGGGATCTCAGGGCTGCGGGGCCGCCGCAACCCCTACCTCCGAATGGCTTCGACACCGGCCGAAAGCAACTGCGATCAGGGGTCGCCATCTCACCAAACGGTGACCTGATCTACGTCGTCGGTGCTGACGGAACCACCGCGCCGACCAACGTCGAGTACGCGCAACCGTTCCGGATCACGTCAACCGGCCTTGTGGCTGGTCCAGTGACGCATATCGACGGCGGACCGACAACTGATTCGACGCTGTCACATGGTGCCGCCTTCAGCCCGGACGGAAAGACCTTGTTCACCTATAGCAACGAGGATCGGACACCCACGACGTACGTGAGCGCGGTCGATGTCGCCACGAACCGGCAGGTCCAGCCAGAGATCCGCACCACCACAGAAGACGGTTCGAGCGTCACGGCGCTACCCACTCAGGCACCGGTGGCGACCTTCGCTGCCACGCCGGCCTGCGTAGGCGCGGCAACGGAGTTCGATGCGAGCGGGTCGAAAGCGACCGCTGCGACGATCGTCAAGTACAGCTGGGATTTCGGTGACGGCGTAAAGCTGGATACGGCGACGCCGACCACGACGCACACCTATGCGACGGCCGGCTCGTATGCCGCGTCGGTGACGGTGACCGATTCGTTCGGCACGTCCACGACGGTTGTGTACGACGGTCGCAGCGTGCTGCGCAACGGCGGCCCATCCGCCACGACCAGCCGGTCCCTTGTGATCGCGGCCTGCCCGATCCCGCCCACGCCGCCGACCCCGCCCACGCCACCGACCCCGCCCGGCGGTGGCGCGCACACCGCGCCGGGTGGGGGCAGCAGCAGCCAAACCAATCCGCTCGCGGCCACGGGCGCTGCCACCTGGCTTCATCTGGCCGTCGGCCTGTTGTTGGTGGCCAGCGGCTGCACGTTCAGCGTGGCCGGACGCCGGCGGCCGGTTCGCGCCGCCAATACCTCTCGCTCGTAGGACTGACGTCGGTGCGCGGTCCGGGCAGCGACTCAACTGCCCGTCGCAATAGGCGAGTCAACTCCGTTGCGGCCCTGGAGTGGTCGGCGCAGACTCGGGGTCGGTCGTCGCAGACCTCGAGCGAAGGGCCCAGCGGCTGACGGAGGAACACGGGGGAGGGGACGGATGGCGCGCCCCATCGATCAGCCAAACCGGCCCGATCCGGTCGAGGCCGCCGCTCGCCGGCAGTGGCGCCGCATGCTGCACCGCTACGTCAACGGTGCCTCGCTCGAGACCATCGCTGCGAGCTTCTCGGTCCGTCCGTCCTTCGTACGCGCAGTACTAGACGAAAAGGCTCCCAATTTCGCGCTTCACGGCGGCCCGCGCCGAGCGAGAGCGATCCCCATGCCGGTGCTGCGTAGGCCGAGCCGCCGCAGCAACGTTCCCGTGACGTCCCAACAGATCTGGGAATTCCTCGTGCGGGCAGGCTACTCCGAGGCTGAACTGCAGAAAGCGCGGCGACGCGCGCCTCGTGTGCCGCCGACCGATAATGGGCCGCGGCCCGACCGTGCCTGCTCGATCCTCTACGGCACCCATCCGGTTGGCCAGGATGACGACGGCTCGCGACCGGAACCCTTTGCGCGCGACGCCAATGTTGCGAGGCCATTCCGAGAGGATGAGCCCAAGACCTTTCACCACGGAATCTGACCCACGACCGGTCCGGCATTGCACGCACTGGACGGAGAACTGACGATTGACAGTCCGATCGGCCTCGGTACACGCGATGCGGGCTCGGTGCCGGTTCCCGCCGATGCGCGCTCAACCGCGGACTCACCCGGTAACCGTCGGAGGCGGTCGGCCTGCGCCAACTCACTTCACCTTGACCAGCGTCGCGCATTGGCCGGACACCGAGCCGCTGACGGTGTTGAGCACACCCCCGCTCACCGGAGCGGGCACGTTCGACGCGCACGCCAAGCTGCCGCTGATCGCATTCCCGCCGATCACCACCGGGTCGTTCGTGTGGTTGGCGTTGACGGTCATCGAACCGGTGACCTGATTAGCGGTGATCGCCACGGTTCCGCTGTTCGAATTGATCGTCACCGAGCCGGACAACGAGTTGCCACTGACCAGGGTGGATCCACGGTTGCCGGTGATGTCAGGCTCGCGCTGAACTGGTCGGCAGCGCAGCCCGTGCCGCTCGCCGCGCCGATGATGAGCGCGCCGGTCGTGCCGCTAATGCTGGTCGCCGCCGTCAACTTCGCTCTGCAGATACGCACAGCGGCGGCGCCGGAGCTGCTGATCGCATTCTTGATCGTCGCACCTTCCACGTCGAGCGCACCGCCCGGCTTGATCGTGATCGTGCCGGTGACGACGGCGGTGCTGGTCAGGCAAACGCTTCCCGTGACGCTCAGGTTCTGGCCGGTATTGCCGGTCACGACTTGTCCGCAGCCGATCGTGTGGTTCAGCGTTTGGACCGCGCTCAGATGTCCCGCGTCACCCGCGTAACTCGCGACGATTTGATGTGTGCCGTACGCGAGGCCGCTCGCCGTTGCGCTGACGGCCTTGCCACTGGTGACGGTAACCGGCGCGCCGAGCGGGTTGCCGTCGACCGTGAAACTCACCGTGCCGGTCGGCACGGGACCGGCGCCGGTCAGCACCGCGGTGAACGTCTCGGTCTGGCCGAACTGTGCGTTGGGCCCGCTCGTCGCGAGGTTGATCGACGCGCTCGCTTTGCCGACAGTGATCGCGACGGCACCGGACTGCGACGCTTCGGTGGTCGAGTCACCGCTGTAAGCGGCGACGGTCGAATGCGGACCTGCGACCGGATAGGTCCGCGTGCACGTTGCCGTATACGGTGCCGTACCGATGAGTCCGACGTTCGAACAGACGGCCTGCCCGTCCTCGGAGAAGGTCAGCGAGCCGTGCGGAGGCAGCGGTCCGCTGACGGTTGCCGTGTAGATGACCTGTGTGCCGACCACGGGAGCGCTCGAGCTGGCCTTGATCGTTGTCGTGGTCGCCGCCTTGGCGATCGTCACCGTGACCGGACCGGAGGCAGAGTGCGCGACCGCGGAGTCGCCGCTGTAGGAGGCGATAATCGTCTGCGAGCCGGGCGTCGCATAGTGCTGCGGGCAACTGGCCGTGAAGGGCGCCGCCGTCGTCAAGGGCACGCGGGCGCACACGGTCGTGCTGCCATCGGTGAAGTCGACCGTGCCAGTGAGCGGGACCGAAGAGTTGACGGTCGCGGTGTAGGTCACCGGATCACCCACGCCGGCCGTCCCCACTGAACTTGTTAGCGCCGTGGTCGATCTCTGACTGACGTGCACGACGAACGGCTCGGACTGTGACCCGGCGGTGCGGTCGTCTCCGGAATAAGTCGCCGTCACAGTGACGTCACTACCGGCGATGATGAAAAGGCTGCACGTGGCGATGCCGTGATCCAGCGCCACCGCGGTGCATCCGCTGATGCCGAAATCGACCGTGCCGGTGGTCGCGCCGGTAACTGTCGCCGTGTACTGCACACCGTCGGGTGTGACGATCGAGGACTTGTCGGCGGTCAGCGTGGTGCTCGACGGGTTCTTGATTACACCGACCGTCATGGTCGCGTGCGATGCGGCGTACACACCGTCTCCCGAGTAGGTGGCGG
>JAFAWL010000268.1 GCA_019241805.1 Actinomycetota bacterium | reverse complement strand
TTGCCGAGGTTCACGCCGGAGCCGAACCGGCGGATCAG
Organism: Actinomycetota bacterium; assembly: GCA_019241805.1. Lineage (GTDB taxonomy): Bacteria > Actinomycetota > Actinomycetes > Mycobacteriales > Jatrophihabitantaceae > JAFAWL01. The sequence continues at coordinate 4,192 of JAFAWL010000268.1, read as the reverse complement.
GTGCACCTGCAGGGACTTGTTCGGCGCCTCGAACAGCACCCGATCCATGTCGATCCCCGCCTCGGCGATCTCCTCGATCAGGCCGTACCGCAGTTCACCGTTGGGACGGCAGATGCCGCTCGTGCCGGACTCACGGGCTTCGGTAATCACCATGTTCGAGCCGGCGGCCAGGTCCTCGCGGATATAGTCGATCCACAATTGCGGTCGCATCGCCTCGGAGCGGCTGGATTCTTTGTAGCCGACCTCGCTGAAGACGGTGAATTCGCCGGCGACCTTCTCGATGAAGCCGGCCTTCTCCGTGTTGCTCATATCGATCGTGCCGTTGGAAACTTCGACGTGGCGGCATCCGAAGCGGTGACAGAAACGCCGCCAGTCGTCGAACCGATCCTGCGCGACGAACTTTTCGAACAGCGTGCCACCGAAGTAGTAGTCGACGTTGGCGTCGCGCAACGCGTCGATCTTGTACTTCAGGTCATCGGTCACCAGCGAAGTTCCCCAGCCGAGTTTGATCACGTCGATCAGCTGGCTGAAGCTCGACACCACGTCGGCGAAGTAGTGGGTCGGGAGTCCACCGTCTATCACCATCGTCACGCCCTTGGTGCGCGGCTTGGACTGGCGTTCCGGCAAGGTCAGTGTGGTCGCGATCATGACGGGCGTCCTTTCTTTGCTGTTGCGTCAGCAGGTCGTGCTGTTCCTTACGAGGGGATGCGGAACCGGATGTGGTCCGCATCCGACCGCGCCCGGTGAGGGCGAGGCTGACCGGGAGTCGCCGGAAAATCTCGGTCGCGGCGAGCGCTCCGAGTACGGCGACGAGATAGGCGCTCAGTACATAAGCCAGACCGTGCAGGCTCGGGAACCAATGTGCGTGCGCCACGGTGTAGAGCCAGAGGACGGCCGGGTGGGCCAGGAAGACTCCGAACGACCGATCGGAGCCGACGGCTAGGGCGCGATCGAGACCGCTGCCGGCTCGACGGCGATCGGCCCAGATGCTGCCGAGGACGAACAGCCCGGCGATCGCGGCGCTGGCCCACAGAACCATCACCGGCTGCAGCACCGCGGCAGAGGTCGGCGAATTCAATCCACGGGCAAGTCCGGCGAAGAACCAGACCTCGGCGGCAGCCGCACCGACGACGGCGAACGCGGAGATGGCGAATCGGTGTTCGCGCACCAAGCGCATGGTCCGCTCGAGGTGGAACGCGACGACGGCCCCCAACAGCACGTAGAACTCGTACGTGAACGCGATGACATCGTCGTGGTGGATCACGGCCGAGAGCCAGCCGTGCTGCGGCGGCCAATAGCGGACCCACGACATCAACCCGATCTGCACGAGCGCGGCCGCGCCGAGCAGCAGGGCGTGGTGAGCTTTGGTGCGATCGACCAGTTTCGCGATGAGCGGGAAGAGCAGATAGATCTGCATCGACACGAGCAGGAAGTAGAGGTGATACCAGGCCGAGCCGAAAAGCAGCGCCTTGGACAGGTAGTGGGCGAAGGCGCTGGGTGAAGCATTGGTGTGGATGATCGAGTAGATCACCGACCAGGTCACGTAGGGAACGAATACGGCGGTCAGCCGGCGCTTCCAGAACGGACCCACTTTGATGGCTCGGCCGAGGCTCTGGTGCACCAGGACGAAGCCGGTGAGGAAGAAGAATGCTTCCCGCGTGAAATGCAGAAGCATCTCGGCGGCCCAGGGCGCGGCAAAGTTTGCTGATGCCGTCATCGCGATGGTGTGCACCATGATCACGCAGGCGAAGGTGAGAACTCGCACGACGTCGATCTCGTAGACGTGAGCACGGCGCGGCCGCTCGGCCTCGCTGCCGGTCGAGGTCAGCGGGTCGCCGGCGGTGCGAGCCGCAGTCATGGTCGTTTCGCCCGATCGACATCGCGGTCGACCGCGGCGGCGTGCGCGGCCGCGGTGTCCTCACGAACCTGCGCGCGTCGGATCTTGCCGGTCGGAGCGCGCGGCAGATCCTCGACGAGGATCAGCTCCTTCGGCCGCTTGAACCGGCTCAGTTCCCGAGCGCAGACGTCCACGAGGTGGGAGCGCAGTTGCTCCTCGGCGCTCGCCTCGCCGGGAGCCTCGCGCGGGATCACGTAGGCGACCGGGACCGCTCCGAGGATGTCGTCAGGGCGCCCGACCGCGATCGCATCCAGGACGCGTGGGTCGGCCATGAGCACTTCCTCGATCTCACGCGGGTAGACCAGTTCGCCGCCGCGGTTGATGACGTCGTCGGCCCGTCCGGCCAGATACACGTAGCCGTCGGCGTCCACCCGACCAAGGTCGCCCGTGTCGAGCCACCGGTCGGAGTCGAAGCGCTCCGCCGCCCGACCGCCGACATAGCTCGTGATGACGCCGGGACCTTTGATCCAGACGTGGCCGACCGCATCGAGCGCGAGGAGCTTGCCCTTCTCGTCGCGGATCTGCAGCTCGACCCCCACCGGCACGCCGGCGGACCCGGCCCGGGGCGGCGCGTCGAGCGGAGTGGCCGTGATCTGGCTGGCCGCCTCGGTCATCCCGTAGCTCTCGACGACAGTGACATCCATAGCCTGCTCGATGGACTGGCGAATGGCCGCGGGCAGCGCGGCCGAGGCCGATCGGATGAAGCGCAGCACTTCGGGCCGCGACGGGAGTTCGTCGCGGGCGAGGATGGCAAGGATCGCGGGCACCGCGTTGATCCAGGTGATGCGTCGCTCGGCAACAGTGGCCCAGAAACCGGCCCGGTGGAAGCGGCGATCGAGCACTAGCGTCGCTCCGGCCACCAAACTCGCGAGCAGGCCCACCACCTCGGCGTTGATGTGGAACAGCGGCAGGGGGTTGAAGCCACGATCGGCGGGAGTGAGGCCGTTGTGCGAGGCAACCTGCCGGGCGACGTAGAGCAGCTGGGATTCGGTCAGCTCGACCGTCTTCGGCTCGCCAGTCGAGCCCGACGTGCTCAGTCGCACGGTGCCACCGCCGGCCAACCCAGTTGCTCCGCCGGGCAACCCGGTTGCTCCGCCATCCGGCGCGTCGTCGATCGGGCGTCCGGTCGCAGCGTCGATCAACAAAGGTCGGAGGAACGCCGTCGACGCGGCATCGGCGCGATCGGTGATGGTCGCGACCGGCGCGAGGCGGCGCACCGTTCGGGCGACGTCGCCGGTCGGGGCGGCCGGATCGACCGGGATCGCGCAGCGCCCGGACGCGATCGTCGCGATGTATGCGACGGCGAAGGCTAACGGGTCCTCGACGTCGAGCAGAACGCCGGCGCCGCGGCCGACCCGGTCAGCCTCGAATCGGCCGGCCCACGTGCGTGCGGCTGGCAACAGGTCGCCGAAACAGACACGGGTGCCGCCGGCCACGTTCTCCACGTAACAGTGGTCAGGATCGGCCTCGGCCAGCTCGGTCAGCACTCGGGCCAGGTCCGACGCGTCGGACCCCGTCGCATGCGGTTGGCCGGCCGCGTCGACGGCGGCGACCTCGACGGGCGCGGTGTCAGTCACGCGCGCCCCCTGTCGTGTCGTCGTGAGCGGGCGAGACGTCCCTCCCGGCCCGTACCGTCATGGCGCGCGCAGCACGCGAGCTCACGTACCGTGCTGTCCGGTCGCGTGTTCGCCTGCTCACGTGGGTTGATCGTGGCCATCCTTGCTGTGAGGTTCCGAGGTGACTGGTGTTGTGTTGTCTAGCGCTGGCCATGAATCGCTGAGTCTCGGTGGTATCAAGCGCAGGTAAACGGGCATGGTCGAATGCGTGTACCGCGCAGTGAGGCATACCCGCAGCCGACAGGTTGTACTCATTGCCGGCCTGCTGCTGCTGGTGATCGCGCCGCTGCTGGTCCGTTCGACCGTCTCCAGTGGCCCCGCGACGGCTGATACGACGAGTCCGACGATTCCCGGCGTTCCCAGCGTGACCGGGCAGGACACGCCCAACGGCTACGTGACGATTTCCGCACTGCGCGACGAGGCCGGCGGCGCGATCGTCGAAGCCCGCGCGCAGGTGTACGACGGACTCGATCGCGGCTACGTCACGGTCGTACCCCAAGACGTGACCACCCCGATCCCACTGATCGTCGTCCTCCACGGCATCAACGCCTCGCCGACCCAGGAAATCGAGCGCGACGAGTTTTTGCCACTGGTCGCCGCGGGCAAGGCGGCGCTGCTCTATCCGGCCGGCTACGACCAGTCCTGGAACACGGCCGACGGCAACTGCTGCGGCGCGGCA
>JAFAWL010000395.1 GCA_019241805.1 Actinomycetota bacterium | reverse complement strand
GCGCGAATGCCAGCAGGCCGAGACCGACCGCGCTGACCAGGCAACCGACGATGACGAGTGCCTTCCCGCCGAGGCGCTCGGTGAGGTGCCCCGCGAACAAGCCGCCGATGAACGTGGCGACGGCCGAGGGCAGCAGCATGAGCCCGGACAGTGTGATGCTGGCGCCGAAGCCGTAGCCCGCCGACGTCGGCGTCTGCACGAACTCGGGCACGAACGCGAACGTGGAAAACATTGCGCCACCGAGAAGAAGCGACACCAGGTTGTTCGTCCAGACCGGGGTGCGGCGCATCATGGTCATGTCGATAAGCGGCGTTGCCGACCGCACTTCGGCCAGGATCCACCCGACGGCGAGCACGACCGCCGCGATGAACAGTCCGATGACGGCGGGCGAGCCCCAACCCCAGTCGGGCGCCTCGCTGAGGGGCACGAGGAGCGCGACGAGCCAGCCGGACAGCAGAACCGCAGGCAACCAACTTATGCGGCCGGGTTTGCGCACGGGGGACTCAGGTACGAGCAGCATCGCGCCGAGGGCCGCCGCGATCGTCAGGATCATCGGCAGCCAGAACAGCCAGTGCCAGTCGAGCGCGTCGACGATCGGGCCCGACAGCACGATGCCAAGACCACCGCCGACGGCCAACAACGCGGCGATGGATCCGATGGCCGACGCCACCCGTTCGGCGGGAAACTCGTCCCGGATGATCCCGAATGACAACGGCAACATGCCGCCGCCGAACCCTTGGATGACCCGAGCGACGATCATCAGGCCGATCGAACCGGCCAGCGCCGCCAGCAGTGAGCCGACCGCCAGAGCGGTCAGGCTGGCGATGAAGACCTTCTTCTTGCCGTAGCCGTCGCCGACCCGCCCGAGGATAGGGGTGGCGATCGACGCCGACAGCAGATATGCCGTCAGCACCCAGGTCGCGGCCGCCTGCGTCGTGTGAAGCTCGTGCTGCACGGTGGTCAGCACCGGCACCACGAGCGATTGGAGCAACGAGTACGCACCCACCCCGGCGGCCAGCACGGCAAAGGTCACCCGATAGTGCGTGCGCTCGTCTGCCATATTCGCTCCCCAAGAACAGCCCGAATCGGAATCAGGATTCCGCTAGAGACCGTAGCGCGCGCCAGTGGGCGACGGAAATGCCCGCTGACAGGGCGTCGCTCACTTGCCGGGCGCAGACATGACTAGCTCAACCGCGCTCGGCCAGCGCGATCAATGCCCGAAGTGACCGGCGGTTGCGCCAGAGCGCGATCGCGCCGGCCACTCGCCCGGCGCGATAGACAACACCGTCCAGCGGCCGCTCGACGATCGCCACCGGCCGGACTCCGTGCGCAGCCGTGCGGCCCCGGCCTCGTCGGCGCTCGTGGTCAGAACCGGCGCGCCCCCCAGGCCGGGCCAGTGGGCTCGCAATCGCCCCCAAGTCCGATTCCGCGCCCGTGACGACGACCAGGGCGCCGGCCAGTTCGCGCACGCTGACTAATACCAATTGGAGCCGCTGGCCCGGGCGGCGGGGCTCAGCCCTTGATCGCGTTGACGATGCTGTAGACGGCGAGAATCACCATCACGACCGCCGCAATCCTCGTGATCCACTTCAGCGGCAGGACCCGGAGTAACGTTCGGCCGCCGAGGATGGCCAGTAGACCGACGGCCCACAGGCCGAGCACGGCGCCGATGCCTACCGACAGGGGGTCGTGGTACTTCGCGGCCAGGTTGGCGGTAAGGATCTGCGTCAGATCGCCCCACTCGGCCACGAAGATCACTGCGAAGCCCAGGCCGGCGACGCGCCAGAATCCGGCCGCTTCCGGCACGTCGGCCAGCCCGTCGTCCTCGTCCTCGTCGTCCTCTTCGTCATCGCTTTCCAGGCCCTCGCGCCAAACCAGCACGGCCCCGAGTAGGAACAGCGCGGCGACGATCGCCTCGACCGGCCGTCGGGGCAGCAGGGTGAGCAACGAGCCGGCCGCTACCGCGATCACGACGTGCGCAAGGAAACCGGCGGCGACGCCGGTAAATGCCCAGCGCCATGGAAAGCGAGTACCGAGGACCAGACCGGCGACGGCGGTCTTGTCCGGCAACTCGCCGACGAAGATCAGACCGAAGACCGTCGCGATGACGGCGAAGTCGAGCATGGCTGGCGACGGTTCCTCTGTTCGTCTCGTCCAGCCGGTCAACCGGCCCTGAACACCGGGCCGGCGCAGTCCCCTGCGCACACGACAAGGCGGCTGGTGTGTCGAGATCCAGTCGAGGGACTGCTCCAATTCGGGAGCCAGCCTACCAATTCGAGCGGATCACGGGCGGTGGGGCAGACCGAACTATTGCAGGCCACCGCGGACCGCGGTGATCCGCTGCGTGTTGAAGCCGAGCCAGTGCATACGACCGACGTAGCGAGCGTGTTCGACCTTCAGGCACCGATCGATGACGGCCGTCATTCCGGCGTCGACCGCGATCCTCGTACCTTCGTCATTGATGACCACGAACTGACACCACAAGGTCGCCGCCTTGATCGCGACGGCGTCGGTGGCAATCGCAGGTAGGGCGTCCGGCGCCCGGAATACATTCACGACGTCGACCGCGACCGGTACGTCCAGCAGGCTCGGGTAGCACAGCTCGCCAAGAATCTCGCTCTCGCGTGGATTGACCGGGAGGATCCGGTAGCCATGGCGCTTGAGGTAATAGCCGACGAAGTGGCTCGCACGCAGTTCGTTGTTCGACAACCCGACGATCGCGATGGACTTCGCGTTGTGTAACACCCGCTGGATCGCCAGTGGCTCTTGATAGGCCGAAAGGTCCATCATGCGTTTGCCCCCAGCATCTCGACGACCGCGGCGACGCGGGCGAACCCTTGATCGAGATCCCAGACCAGGTCGTCCACGGACTCGGTGCCGACCGAGAGCCGTATGGTGCCCGGGCCGACGCCCGCGGCCTGCAGTTCGTCATCACTGAGTTGCCGATGGGTCGTGCTCGCCGGATGAATGATCAGACTCTTGGCGTCCCCGACATTGGCCAGATGCGACCAAAGCCCGAGACCACCGATGAGCGCTTGACCGCCGAGCCGGCCGCCGGCGCAGTCGAAGGAGAACACCGCACCCGCTCCGCGGGGCAGGTACTTCTCCACGAGCGAGCGATACGGGCTCGACGGCAACTCGGGATAGGCGACCCGGGAGGCAAGCTCGTGCTGATCGAGGAAGGCGGCGACGACCCGCGCGTTCTCCACGTGACGTTGCATACGAAGCGAGAGGGTCTCCAGGCCTTGTAAGAAGAGGAAGGCGTTGAAGGGCGACATGGCTGCACCGAGGTCGCGCAGTGTCTCGGCCCGAAGCTTCATCAGGTAGCCGTAGGTTCCGAACGTTTCGTGGAACTGCAAACCGTGATACGCCGGCGACGGGTCGGCAACGACGGGGAATCGGCCGTTGGACCAGTTGAACGTTCCTGCTTCGACGACCACGCCGCCGATGCTCGTTCCGTGGCCGCCGATGAACTTCGTCGCCGAGTGGATCACTATGTCCGCACCCCACTCGATCGGGCGGCAGAGGTAGGGCGTAGCGAATGTGTTGTCGACGATCAACGGAAGGTCGTGTTCGTGGGCGATCGTGGCGAGCGTCGAAATGTCGAGCACGTTCCCGGCCGGATTACCGATCGTCTCGGCGAAGAACGCCTTCGTGTTCGGCCTGATCGCCGTGCGCCAGGCATCGGCGTCATCGGGATCGACCCAGCTCAGCTCCACATTCATCTTGCGCAGCAGGTGTTTGAGCTGGTTGACGGTGCCTCCGTACAGCGCCGAGGACGATACGACGTGATCACCAGGCTGAAGCAGCGTGAACAGCGCGGCGGCCTGGGCGGCGATGCCGCTCGCGAACGCCACGGCGCCGGCGCCGCCTTCCAGGTTGGCGACCCGCTCCTCGAACACGGCGACCGTCGGATTCATGATGCGGGAATAGGTGTTGCCGTATTCCTGCAGGTTGAAATAGGCCGACGCCGACTCGGCATCTTCGAAGACGTAGCTCGTCGTTTGGAAGATAGGCACTGCGCGCGCACCCGTATTCGGATCGGGACGCTGTCCGGCATGCAGTTGACGGGTTTCGAAGCCGAAGTCTCGGGCCGGTTCGGCGCGAGTCGAGTTTTCGCTCACCGACGCATCATCCTCACTGTGCTGAAACCGGCGCGTCCGTACCGAGGAAGCGCCGGATGATCGGCGTCTGCCGGGCCTCTTCGAGCAGAAAGCAGTCGTGCCCGTACGGCGCATCGATCACGTGGAACTCGACCGGGCGACCCAGTGCGCGCAGCGCCTGTTCGATCTCGGCGGACGAGCTGGGCGGGTAGATCCAGTCGGAACTGAATGCGATCAACAGCGTTCGGGCTCGTAGTCGCTTGAGCGCCCGCTCGAGTGATCCTTGTCCGTACTGGCGCGCGAGGTCGAAGTAGGTCAGCGCCCGTGAGGTGTAAAGGTAGGTGTTGGCGTCGAAGCGACGCACGAATGACGCGGCCTGGTGACGTAGGTAGCTCTCCACCTCGAATTCGGCGTCGGTGATGGTGTAGCGGATCTGGTCGGAGGACTGCAGGCGGCGAGCGAACTTTTCAGCGAGAGCGGGTGCCGAGAGATAGGTCACGTGACCAACCATGCGGGCCACGCCCATACCGGCGTCCGGCGTCTGCCCGGTGCCGTAGTAATGACCGCCCCGCCAGGCCGGATCACGCATGATCGCGTCGCGGGCGATCGAGTTCCAGGCGAGCCCCTGCGGGGGGAGCGCGTGCGTACTGGCGATCACGATGGCCGAATCGACCTTGTCCGGGTAGCTGATCGCCCACTCGAGGGCCTGCATGCCGCCCAGCGAGCCGCCGGCGACGGCGGCCAGCCGCTCGATACCGAGTTCATCGAGGAACGCCCGTTGGGTGCGCACCATGTCGGCGACGGTGATCACGGGGAAATCCGAACCGTACGGTCGTCCGGTCGCCGGATCGATCGACGACGGGCCGGTGGTGCCACGGCAGCCACCGAGCAGATTGGTCGAGACGACGAAGAATCGGTCGGTGTCGAATGCTTTGCCCGGCCCGATCATGCCGTCCCACCAGCCAAGGGCCTTCCCGCTGCTTCCGTCGCGGTCATCGGCGGCGAATCCGTCTCTGGTACTCGTACCGCCCGGCGCGGTGGAAACACCGGCGGCGTGCGCGTCGCCGCTGAGCGCGTGACACACGAGAAGGACATTGTCCCGTTTGGGGGAGAGGGTTCCGTAGGTCTCGTACGCGATTTGCAGCCCGGCCAGTTGCCGGCCGCAGTCCAAGGACAACGGCCCGGGCAGGTCGAGTGACTGCGTCTCGACCGGGCCCACCGAGCCGGGCGCGACCACCGAGGCGGGCCCCATGGCGTCGATAATAACCAATCCGAATTCAGGCCGCCGGTGTTATTCTCGCCCGATCCCCATCGGCTAAATAGGGAAATTCAGCGAGAGGCCAGCGGACATGACAGCGATCGACAACGGCGTGAATGTGCAGGCACTGCTCGATGCCCGTGAGGTGCTCCGAGGAGCGCCGGAAGCGGCCCAGTTCACCTGGCGGGCGTCCTCGAAGTGGCAGAACGGTGTGCACAGCACGACGAGCATCCAGAACTTCTTCGGCCTCGGGCAGGAGCAGACCCACAAGAGCGAAGCCCTGTTCGACGCCGACCATCCCGAGGTTTTCGCCGCGTCCGACAACGGCATCACGCCGATCGAATATCTGCTCGTCGGTCTGGCCGCCTGCCTCACCGCGGGTGTGGCGTCGGTGGCGCAAAATCGTGGCATTCAGGTCCGCTCGATCGAGTCGGTCGTCGAAGGCAACCACGACATCCGCGGCATCCTCGGCGTGGACAGCGACGTGCGCAACGGGTTCAACGACATCAAGGTCACCTTCACAATCGACGCCGATGCCAGCAAGCAGGACATCGAGGCCCTGGTGGCGCAGTCGCAGAAGCGCTCGGCCGTCTTCGACGCCCTGACGAACCCCACGGACGTCACCGTCCAGGTCGCCTGAGGCTGCCGTCATCGAACGCATCGCCTCGGTCGTCGTTGGTGCCGGGCATGCGGGTCTGGCCGCGAGCCACTTCCTCCGAGAGCGATCGATCGAGCACGTCGTGCTCGAACGGGGGGCCGTGGCCAACTCGTGGCGACGGGAACGGTGGGAGTCGCTGCGCCTGCTGACGCCGAACTGGCAGGCGCGGCTGCCCGCGCATCACTACGACGGGCCGGAGCCTGACGGCTACCTCGCGGCGGCCGAGGTCGTCGATCTGATCGAGCAATACGCGGAGATCGTCAAGGCGCCGGTACGAACCGAGGTCAACGTCGAGCGGTTGGACCGGGTGGAGGACGGGTATCGCCTGCGCACGAGTCAGGGTGAGCTGCGCGCCGGCACCGTCGTGATCGCCAGCGGCGCCTGTAACCGGCCGGCGGTGCCTGCCTTCGCGGCCGGGATTCCGTCGCAGATCACGCAGGTGACGCCGTTCGACTACGGACACGCCCGACAGCTGCCAGAGGGCGGCGTATTGGTTGTCGGTGCCTCGGCGACGGGCGTGCAATTGGCCGCCGAGATCGCACGGTCCGGCCGTCCGGTGACGCTCTCGGTCGGAGAGCACGTCCGGTTGCCTCGCGTCTACCGTGGGCGCGACGTGCTCTGGTGGATGGCCAACGCCGGCATCTGGGATCAGCGCTACGACGAGGTCGACGATCTCGCTCGCGCACGCGGCCTGCCCTCGCCCCAACTCGTCGGCACGCCGGAGCGCGTCACTTTGGATCTCAATGCGCTGACTGCACTAGGTGTCCGCTTGGTCGGCCGATGGGCGGCCCTGCGCGATGGCCGTGCCCTGTTCTCTGGCGGTCTGCGCAACGTGTTCGCCCTGGCCGACCTCAAGCTGGAGCGGCTGTTGGCCTCGTTCGACGATTGGGCGGTTCGTGAGGGCCGCGGTAGTGACTTCGGGCCGATCGAGCGACTGGAACCGACCCGCGTGCCCGAGACATCGCGCCTACAACTCGATCTCACGAGCGGTGAGATCAGCTCGATCGTCTGGGCGACCGGGTATCGGCCGGAATACGGTTGGCTGGACGTCCCCGTACTGGACGACAAGGGTCGCCTACTTCACGACGGCGGCGTACTCGAGCCACCCGGTCTCTATGCCCTGGGCCTGCCGGTGCTGCGTCGCCGCAAGTCCACCTTCATCTAC
>JAFAWL010000342.1 GCA_019241805.1 Actinomycetota bacterium | reverse complement strand
TAGATCTCGTCGCTGACGAGCCGCACAGCGTTGTCGTCGCACCAGGCAGCGACGGCTCGTAGCTCCCCAGGTGTGACCATCGTGCCGGTCGGATTGCCCGGGCTGGCCAGCACGACGCCCGCCGGCACCCGGGGCAGGGCGGCCAGGTGCTCGACGGTGAGCGCGAAACGCGGCGCGCAGTCGATCTCGATTACCTGGCACCCGAGCGCCTGCAGCATGTTGCGATAGGCCGGATAGCCGGGACGCGCCAGCACCACCTCATCGCCAGGGTCGAATGCGGCCAGGAATGCCAGCAGGAATGCACCGGACGACCCGGTGGACATCACCACCTCGTCGGACGACACGGCCCGGCCGTAACAGCGGGCGTAATGGCCGGCCACGGCCGCGCGCAGCCGAGGCAAACCGAGGGCCGCCGTGTAGGCGATCCGGTCGTCCGCGAGCGCCGCCGCGGCAGCGCGGCGCACCGCCTCGGGCGCGGGCGTGGCCGGTTGCCCGACGGACAGGTCGAACACGGGCAGGCCCCGGGCGCGGCGAGCGGCGACCGCCTCGACGACCTGCATGACTCGAAACGGCGCGACGGCGCCCCGTCGTGACACCCGCCTGACGTCGTCGGTCACAGCACGTCTGCCCAGCCGCCACTTGCCCAGTGCTCGCCGCCCGCTCGCGACCGCATCGGTGCTCCGGCTCGCGCGGCCCGGCAGCCCGACGCCGCCTCGGCGCCGACCTCGGTCGCCTCCGTCCCCCTCACGGGCTCGACGGTAGCCTGCCGTGGTGACCGAGACCGACCGTCCGGACGGCTCCGGCGCCGACGATCTCGCTCTCGCGTTGTCCCTGGCCGACGCCGCGGATCTGATTTCTACGGCACGCTTCGGGGCGACCGACCTCCTGGTCGAGTCGAAACCGGACCTGACGCCGGTCACGGATGCCGATCGGGCCGTCGAGGAGTCGCTGCGGGCGCGCCTCGCGCATGCCCGACCCAGCGACGAGGTCGTCGGCGAGGAGTTCGGCGGTCCGGCCGTGAGCGACACCGGACGCCGCTGGGTGATCGACCCGATCGACGGCACAAAAAATTACGTGCGAGCGGTTCCGGTGTGGGCAACGCTGATCGCGCTGATGGACGGCCCGGAGGTCACGGTCGGCGTGGTGTCCGCTCCGGCGCTCGGCCGTCGGTGGTGGGCCGCTCGCCGGGCGGGCGCCTGGGCATCGACGTTCGGCGGCCCGCCCCGCCGGCTTCGCGTCTCCGGCGTGAGTCGACTGCCGGATGCCAGCCTGGCTTACTCCTCGCTCGGCGGGTGGGGCGAGATCGGTCGACGCGAAGCGTTTCTCGGCTTACTCGATCGCGTCTGGCGGAGTCGGGCCTACGGTGACTTCTGGTCCTACATGCTCGTCGCCGAGGGCGCTGTCGACCTGGCCGCCGAGCCGGATTTGTCTCTATGGGACATGGCCGCGCTGGTGCCGATCGTCACCGAGGCGGGCGGCAGGTTCACCTCGCTGAGCGGTCGCCCCGGCCCGCATGAATCGAGCGCGGCAGCCAGCAATGGGCTGCTGCACGAGGCGCTGCTCAGCGCGCTCGCCTGAACCATCACCGAGCGAGTTCGTCGATCACCCGAGCGCCCGGGAGATCGGCCAGGGCCGCGCCGGGCAGCGAGAGCTTCGACCGACGCACACCCGCACCGATCACGATCGACGATGTGTCGTGCACCGCTCGGTCGATCAACACCGGCCAATCTGCAGGGACGCCGATCGGGGTGATGCCGCCGAATTCCATGCCGGTCAGCGACACGGCAACGTCCATTGGCGCAAAGGACGACTTGCGCGCGTCGAGCAGTCGGCGAATGGCGCCGTTGACGTCAGCGCGTGTCGTCGCGAGCACGACACAGGCGGCATAGCGCACGACGTCGCCCCGCCGCCCGGCGATGATGACGCAGTTGGCGGAATGCTCGAGGCCGACCCCGTAGCGATCGCAGAACGCCGCGGTGTCAGCCAGGTCCGCGTCAATAGCTGCGGCCCGCACCTCGCCGCCCCGCGGCCAACCGGAGATGGCCTGCCACACCGGAGGCGCTACCGAGGCGGCCGTCACCCGCGCCCAATCGAGCGACCCGTATGCGGTCATCAGGGACGCCTCCACAACACGAACTCGGTCAGCTGTTCGGCCTGGATGACCAGCGCGTTCTGGATGCGCGGCAACAACGATCCGTTCTCGG
>JAFAWL010000160.1 GCA_019241805.1 Actinomycetota bacterium | reverse complement strand
GGCGTGCACACCGAGGCGAGCATCGAGGACGTCAGTGCCGTCGACTTCGACGCCCTGGCCCATGCGCCGGGCCTACTGGTGATCACCGTCCCGGCCGCGCTCTCGGTATTGGCCGCGGAGCAGTTGGTGGCCGGCGGGCTGAAGCCCGACACGCCGATCACTGTGAGCTGCGACGGCACCGGCACCGGTCAGCAGACGGTAGCCGGGACACTGGGTGACTTCGAGCTCACCGTCACCGGCATGGCCGGTCAGTTGGTCGTCACCGTCGGCAAGTCGGCGGCGCTGCGCGAGAAGCTCGGCTGGTGGGAGAACCGGCCGCTCTACGGCTGGCGGGTTCTCGTGCCGCGCACCAAGGAGCAGGCCGGCGCGATGAGCGAACGGCTGCGTGGGTACGGGGCCGTCCCGGTGGAGGTGCCGACGATCGCCGTCGAGCCCCCACGCACGCCGACCCAGATGGAACGGGCGATCAAGGGCCTGGTCACCGGTCGTTACGAGTGGATCGTGTTCACCTCCACGAACGCGGTTCGCGCCGTCCGTGAGAAGTTCGAGGAGTTCGGCCTCGACGCTCGCGCGTTCGCCGGGGTCAAGATCGCCTGCGTGGGCGAGGCCACCGCGGACGCCGTGCGGGCATTCGGCATCGCGCCCGAGCTCGTGCCCTCGGGCGACCAGTCCAGCGAGGGCCTGCTAGTGGACTTCCCGGACTACGACGACGTGCTCGACCCGATCGATCGCGTGCTGCTACCGCGGGCCGACATCGCGACCGAGACGCTGGCCGCCGGGTTGCGCGAGCGCGGTTGGGAGATCGACGACGTCACGGCGTATCGCACCGTGCGGGCCGCTCCGCCGGCCGCCGAGATCCGTGACGCGATCAAGTCGGGCGGCTTCCAGGCCGTGTGCTTCACCTCGTCCTCGACCGTGCGAAATCTGGTCGGCATCGCAGGCAAGCCGCACGCCCGCACCATCGTCGCCGCGATCGGCCCGCAGACGGCCGCGACGGCTCGCGAGTTCGGATTGCGGGTCGACGTGCAGCCCGAGACCGCCACGGTGCCGGCGCTGGTCGACGCCTTGGCCGAGGCCGCGGTCGCCCGTGCGGCCGAGGAACGGGAGAAGGCCGCGGCGCTGGCGAGCAAGAAGGCCACCCGCCCGAGTCGGCGCGCCTCGCGCTGAGTGCGCGCTCCGGCGATGCTTCCCGAGCTGCCGGCCTATCCGGCCACCCGGCTGCGCCGGCTTCGCCGCACGCCGGCGCTGCGGCGCCTCGTACAGGACGTGGCCGTGCGCCCGTCCGACCTCGTGCTGCCGATGTTCGTCCGCGAGGGTGTGGACGCTCCGGTACCGATCGAATCGATGCCGGGGGTCGTTCAGCACACGCCCGATTCGCTGCGTAAGGCGGCGGCCGAGGCCGTGGCGGCCGGCGTCGGCGGACTGATGCTGTTCGGGGTGCCGGCGAGCAAGGACGCGACCGGCTCGGGCGGCGACGATCCGGACGGAATCCTCAACGTCGCGCTGCGCGCGCTACGGGCCGAGGTGGGCGACGACACGGTGATCATGGGCGACCTCTGTCTCGACGAGTTCACCGATCACGGTCACTGCGGCGTGCTCGCGGCCGACGGCAGCGTCGACAACGACGCCACCCTGCGGCGCTATGCGTCGATGGCGGTCGCACAGGCCGAAGCAGGAGCGCACCTGCTCGGGACCAGCGGGATGATGGACGGCCAGGTCGGTGTCGTGCGCGCGGCACTCGACGCGGCCGGCCACCCCGATATCGGCATCCTCGGCTACGCCCCGAAGTACGCCTCGGCCTTCTACGGCCCGTTCCGCGAGGCGGTCAACTCCGCTCTCACCGGTGACCGCAAGAGCTATCAGCAGGACCCGACCCGCACCGTGGCCGAGGCGTTGGCCGAGGTGGCGCTCGACGTGGCCGAGGGAGCCGACCTGGTGATGGTCAAGCCGGCGCTGCCCTACCTCGACGTGCTGCGGGCCGTGGCCGATGCCTCACCGGTGCCGGTGGCCGCCTATCAGATCAGTGGCGAGTACAGCATGGTCGAGGCGGCGGCGGCCAGAGGCTGGATCGATCGTGAGGGAGCCATCGTCGAGACGCTGACCGCGATCAAGCGAGCGGGCGCCTCGGTGATCCTCAGCTACTGGGCCGCCGAGGCCGGTGCGCTCTTATAGTCGAAGCCCGGCTAGTCGAAGCCTGGCGTAGTTCTAGTCGTCGAGGGCGACTGATCCGCGAATCGCAGCTTGCTGCAATGACGCCTTGCATGTATGCGCAGGCCCGTGCACGTCAGCGCTCTGCGATCGCCCGGGCCGGCGTTTGTAGCTCGGGCGATAGGGTCGCAACAGCGCGGTCATCGATCGTCGCGTGTCCCCGTGCGCTTCGCTGGAGGCCTCCCATGCGCTTCGCCCGACACGGTTTGCGCGGTAGCGAGGCGCCGCTGGTCAGCGGATCCGACCGGCGCTGGCGTGACCTGCGCCCGCTGGCGCCCGACGTGACCATTGAGGTGATCACGGGGCTGAGCGAGGCCGATATCGCCGTACTTCCGGTGGTGGACTCCTTGGACCGCTTCGGACCGCCGCTGGCCGGCATCGGCAAAGTCGTCTGCATCGGGCTGAACTATCGCGACCACGCGGCCGAGACCGGTGCGGCCGAGCCGAGCGAGCCGATCGTGTTTCTCAAGACACCCGACACCGTGGTCGGTCCTGACGACGACGTCCTCATTCCGCGCGGCTCGAGCAAGACCGACTGGGAAGTCGAGTTGGCGGTGATCATCGGCGCGACCGCCCGCTACCTGGGGGCTCCGGACGAGGCGGTGGGGTGCGTGGCCGGCTACGCGATCAGCAACGACGTGTCCGAGCGCGCGTTCCAACACGAGCGCGGCGGCACGTGGGACAAGGGCAAGAACTGCGAGACCTTCAATCCGTTCGGACCGTGGATCCGGACCCCGGACGACGCCCCGGACGTCCAACAGCTCGGGCTGCGGACTTGGGTCAACGGCGTCGAGCGGCAGCACGGCCGCACCACGGACATGATCTTCGACGTGCCGTACCTGATCTGGTATC
>JAFAWL010000092.1 GCA_019241805.1 Actinomycetota bacterium | reverse complement strand
GAGGCAAGCGTGATTCCCTGGACGGTCGGCGCGTGCTGGCTGCCTGCCCGTTCGTCCAACTCGGCGACGAACTGCTCCAAGCCGGCATTCGGCGACGCGGCCGCGATGTCGTCGGCGAGGCTGACCAGGGCGGCCACCGATTCCCATCGCTCGCGCGCCGCCCCGCCGGCGGGAGGCGAGCCCGCGTGCCAGCCGGTGGCCGCGAGCACGTCCCGGACCTGATCGGCCAGCGACCCCTCGCCGCCGCCGGAGCGAGCCGCACCACGCAGCAATAGGCGCGATTCCCTGATTTCCGGGCGGTCGAAGAAGCGCTCGCCTCCGCGCAGCACGTACGGCAGCCCCACGGAAGCGAGCGCCTGCTCGTAGACCTCTGACTGGGCGTTCACTCGAAACAGCACCGCGATCTCCGCGGCGGGAACGCCTGCGTCGATCAGCGCCCGGCACCGCGCGGCGGCGGCCGCGGCCTCGGCCGGCTCATCGTCGTACTCGGCGAAGGTCGGTTCCGGACCGTCCGGCCGCTGACCGAGCAGAGCCTGGTCGGCCGCGGTCGTTCCGACCAGCGCGTTGGCCAGGGCGACCACTTGCGGGGTCGAGCGGTAGTCACGGCGTAGACGCACCACCACCGCGTCATCGAATCGACGCCGGAACTCCAGCAGATGCGCAGGAGTGGCACCGGCGAAGCTGTAGATCGTTTGGTTGGGATCGCCGACGACGCACAAGTCGCGGCGCGGACCGAGCCAGGCGTCGAGGAGCCGCTGCTGCAACGGCGAGACGTCCTGGTATTCGTCCACGACGAAGTGCCGGTAACGCGAGCGCACCTCTTCGGCCACGTCGGCGAATCCTTCGATCGCGCCCGCCATGATGAGCAGCAGGTCGGCGAAGTCGACCTGCCCGCTGCGGCGTTTCGCCTTCTCGTACTCGGCGTACAGCTCGGCGACGTCAGCCGGCGTACGCGGCACGTCCCGTGCGGTCTCGCGCGCCCGTTGCGGATAGTCCTCGGGCGTGACGAGAACGGACTTGGCCCAATCGATCTCCGCGGCTAGGTCACGCAACTCGGTGCGATCGATCCGCCACCGCAGGCGGGCGGCCGCGTTGCCCACCGTCCGCAGCGGATTCTCCAGAACCTCGCCGAGCGCCCCGCCGAGCACGCGCGGCGCGAAGTAGGTCAGTTGCCGAAGCGCCGCGGCGTGGAACGTGCGCGCCTGCACGCCAGGCGCGCCGAGGGCCCGCAGCCGCGAACGCAACTCTCCGGCCGCGCGGGCCGTGAAGGTCACCGCGAGCAGTTGCGAGGCCGGGACCGCGCCGGAGCGAACGCCGAAGGCGATGCGGTGCGTGATGGCCCGCGTCTTACCCGTGCCCGCCCCGGCCAGGATGCACACCGGACCACGAACCGCCTCGGCCGCGGCTCGCTGCTCGGGATCCAGCCCGTCGAGCACCGCCTCCGCTCCGGTGGGCGCGCGCATGTTCTCCACCCGTTGCGCCACGAGACGATCCTGCCAAACCGGTCCGACGGAATGAGGGGACGCCGCCGGTGGTTGTGACAATGTAAGCGCGGGACGCGACGAGAGGACTGGCCGCCGACATGGTCACGATGTACACCACGACTTGGTGCGGCTACTGCCGACGACTCAAGGACGGCCTGAAGCGGGCCGGAATCGAGTTCAGCGAGGTCGACATCGAGCGCGACGCCGGCGCGGCGCAGACCGTGATGTCGGTCAACGGCGGCAATCAGACCGTGCCCACGCTCGTATTCACCGACGGTTCAGCGTTGACCAACCCGACGGTCGCCGAGGTGCAGGCCAAGCTCGCCGCCTGAGTCGTGCGCCCGGTCGAACCGCTGGAGTGGTCCAGGCTGATCGAGGAGCTGGCCGACCGGATCGTTGGCCGCGACGGCGTGGTACGCGTCGCGATCGACGGGGCGTTCTCGGCCGATCCACACCGGCTGGGCGAGCAACTTATCGAGCCTCTGCAGGCTCGCGGTCGACCGGCGGTGCACGTGCGAA
>JAFAWL010000083.1 GCA_019241805.1 Actinomycetota bacterium | reverse complement strand
TGATACTTCTCCGAATCAAGGTATTCCTCGCTGCCCGGGCGCATCGGCAGGTGCTCGTACAGCTCGTACCCGGAGTACACACCCCACGACGGCGAGAGTGTCGAGGCGAGCACCGCGCGGATCTTGAAGGCGGCCGGGCCGCCGGTTTGCAGGTACTCCGAAAGTATGTCGGGAGTGTTTACGAAGAAGTTCGGGCGCATGTAGTGGGCCGATCCGACCAGCTGTCGCGCGTAGAACTCGATGTCGTCCTTGGTGTTGCGCCAGGTGAAGTAAGTATAGCTCTGGGTGAAGCCCACCTTGGCCAGCTCGTGCATCATTGCCGGGCGAGTGAATGCCTCGGCGAGAAAGAGGACCTCGGGATCACGTTTTTTGGCCTGCCCGATGAGCCACTGCCAGAAGTTGATCGGCTTGGTGTGCGGATTGTCGACCCGAAAGATCTTGACGCCGGCGTCCATCCACACGGACAGGACGCGTAGCGCCTCGACGTAGATGCCCTTTGGGTCGTTGTCGAAATTGATCGGATAGATGTCCTGGTACTTCTTGGGCGGATTCTCGGCGTAGGCGATCGCCCCGTCGGGTTTGGTCGTGAAGAATTCCGGATTCGACTTGACCCACGGATGGTCGGGCGCGGCCTGCAACGCGAAGTCCAGAGCGATCTCCATGCCGAGCTCGCGGGCGCGCTTCACCATGGCGCGGAAGTCGGCCATGGTTCCCAGCGCCGGGTGGATGGCGTCGTGCCCGCCGTCGATCGAGCCGATCGCCCATGGTGAACCGACGTCCCAGTCAGCGGCCGCCAGACTGTTGTTGGGACCCTTGCGATTGACCTCGCCGATCGGATGGATCGGCGGGATGTACACGACGTCGAAGCCGAGCTCGGCGACGTAATCAAGGTGAGCCGTCGCGTCGACTAGCGTGCCGTGCCGGACTGGCCGCGCGGGCGCCGCCGGGTCTCCGGCGAGTTCGGCGCCGATGGAGCGCGGGAAGAACTCGTACCAGGCGCCGTAGAGCGCCCGCACCCGGTCGACCAGGATCTCGTACCGGGGCGACTTGGTCACCAACTCGCGGACGGGGTGCGCGGTGGCCAGCTCCCAGGTCACTTCGTCCAACGCCGGGGCGACCCTGGGCTCGAGCGCAAGTGTGGTGTCGCGCAGAGCCGCCGCCGCCGCGGCCGCCCGTCCCCGTTCGGCCTTGGGAAAGGACTTGGCCAACTTGTCGAACAGGCGAGCACCGGTCTCCAGGTCGTTGGCGAGATCTTCGGCGCCTTGACCGGCCTCGATCTTCACCGTGACCGCGTGATGCCAGGTCGAGAGAGGATCGCTCCACGCTTCGATCACATAGCTCCACGATCCCGTGCGATCGAGGACCACCTCGGCCTGCCAGCGGTCACTGCCGGGTTCGCCGGGCGACATGCGCACGAACGGGATCCGCGCGCCGTCCGGTCCGCGCAGAGCGACGTTCGCGCACACGGCGTCGTGGCCTTCGCGGAACACGGCGGCGGAGATCGTCACGCGCTGACCGAGCACGGCCCGGGCAGAATGCTCGCCGGCCGATAGGGACCCGACTGTCGGCCTCACTTCGGCCAGTGCGAGGCGTCCTACCACGGGTGTCAGGCTACCCACAGGTTTAGAACGTAAACCCTTCCGGTACCCGTCGTGCAGGGGTAACACACACCGACTAGCCTCCCCGGCGTGAAAGCTTTGCGACGGCTCACCGTCCGTGCCGAATTTCCCCCGGAGCTGCAGAAGCTCAGCGACATCGTCAGCAACTTGCGCTGGTCGTGGCATCCCGATTCTCAGGACCTGCTCGAGTCGGTCGATCCTGAGCTGTGGCACGGCTGCGGCGGTGACCCGGGCCGGATGTTGGGCGAGGTCACCGGTGCGCGATTGAGCCTGCTTGCCCGCGATCGGCGCTTCCTGCGTCGCCTCGACGACGTGCACGACGACCTGACCGACTACCTGACCCAGCCGCGGTGGTACCAGCGCCAGCAGGACAGCGGAGACCACGTGCTGCCCGAGAGCATTGCGTACTTCTCGCCAGAATTCGGCATCACCGAGGTGCTGCCGCAGTACTCCGGCGGCCTGGGCATTCTCGCCGGTGACCACCTGAAGGCTGCCAGTGACCTGGGTGTGCCGATCATCGGCGTCGGGCTGCTCTACCGCTCGGGTTACTTCAGCCAGTCGCTGTCGCGCGACGGCTGGCAACTGGAGCGCTACCCGTCGCTGGATCCGCAAGGCCTGCCGATCAAGCCGCTCAACGAACGGGCCGGCGACAAGAACACGCCGCTCGTGCGCATCTCGCTGCCGTTGACCGACGGCCGGGACCTGCACGCCCAGGTGTGGGTCGCTGAGGTCGGCCGGGTGCCGTTACTTCTGCTCGACTCCGACATCGAGGAGAACGACACCTCCGCCCGGCAGATCACCGACCGCCTCTACGGCGGCGGCAAAGAGCATCGCCTCGAGCAAGAGCTGTTGCTCGGAGTCGGCGGTGTGCGCGCGATCCGCGCCTACTGTCGGGCCAGCGGCCGAGCGGCCCCCGTGGTGTTCCATACCAACGAGGGCCACGCCGGCTTCCTGGGAGTGGAGCGGATCCGGGAACTGGTCGAGCACGATGATCTGAGCTTCGACGAGGCGCTTCAGGCCGTGCGGGCCGGCACCGTCTTCACGACGCACACACCCGTTCCCGCCGGTATCGATCGGTTCCCGCGGGACTTGGTCGAGGCGCACCTGACCGCCATGCCGGGGGTGGCCGTGGACCGGGTGCTCGAACTCGGCGCCGAGGACGATCCCGAGATCTTCAACATGGCCCATATGGGCTTCCGACTGGGCGGCCGCGCAAACGGCGTGTCACTGCTGCACGGTGAGGTCAGCCGCGAGATGTTCTCAGGCCTGTGGCCGGGCTTCGACACCGGCGAGGTGCCCATCGTTTCGGTGACCAACGGCGTGCATGCACCTACGTGGATGTCGCGCGAGATCACGGAGATCGTCGAGCGCGAGGTCGGCGCCGAGACGGTCGACGAGGGCAGCTGGGATGCAGTCGATCGCGTCGGCGACGTCGAGTTGTGGAGCACCCGGCGGGTGCTGCGCGAGCGCCTGGTCAATGAGATCCGACGGCGCATCCGGACCTCGTCACTGCAGCGGGGCATGACCGAGGCGGAGCTCGGTTGGACGAGTTCGGCCTTCGACCCGGACGTTCTCACCATCGGTTTCGCACGCCGGGTGCCGTCGTACAAGCGACTGACGCTGATGCTTCGTGACCCGGAGCGATTGAAATCGTTGCTGCTGCATCCGGAGCGTCCGGTCCAGATCGTGATCGCCGGCAAGAGCCATCCCGCCGACGACGGCGGCAAGCAGCTGATCGCGCAGATGGTGCGCTTCGCCGACGACGCCGGGGTGCGTAACCGCATCGCATTCCTACCCGACTACGACATCGGCATGGCCCGCTACCTCTACTGGGGCGTGGACGTCTGGTTGAACAATCCGCTTCGCCCGCTCGAAGCCTGCGGCACGTCCGGCATGAAAGCCGCGTTGAACGGCGCGCTGAATCTCTCGATCCTCGATGGCTGGTGGGACGAGTGGTTCGACGGCGAGAACGGCTGGGCGATTCCGTCCGCTGACGGGGTCGCCGACCCTGATCGGAGAGACGAGGTCGAGGCTGCGGCGTTGTACGGCTTGATCGAGCAGCAGGTGGCCCCGCGCTTCTACGAGCGGACCTCTGGCGGCGTTCCGACCCGCTGGGTGCAGCAGGTTCGCCACACGATCAAGGTGCTAGGTCCGAAGGTGATGGCGACCCGCATGGTTCGGGACTACGTCCAGCGGCTCTATGCGCCCGCGGCCGAAGCGGCCGAGCGGCTGACGCAGGACAAGTTCACGGCCGCCCGGCAGCTGGCCCACTGGCGCTCCGACGTACTGGCGGCCTGGCCGGGAGTGCAGGTGCTGCACGTCGACTCGCAGGTCGACGGCGACCCGCAACTGGGCGGCGTACTTCAGCTGCGAGCCGAGGTGAGCCTGAACGGGCTGACCGACTCCGATGTCGAGGTGTCGGCGGTCTACGGCACCGTCGACACCGAGGATCGCCTGACCGATGTCCGCACCCTTCCGCTCAGCCCGGTCGAGCAGGGCGACGGGGTCAGCCGGTTCGAGGGCGACGTGCCGCTCGAGCGCACGGGGTCGTTCGGCTACACCGTGCGGGTGCTGCCCAAGAGCGACCTGGTCTCGACGCCGGCCGACCTCGGAGTGGTGGCCGTCGCCCGCTGAGGCGGGCAATGTGGTGTCGCCCGCTGAGGCGGGCAATGTGGTGCGCCCGCTGAGGCGGGCAATGTGGTGCGCCGGCTGAGGCGGGCAATGTGGTGTGCCCGCTGAGGCGGGCAATGTGGTGCGCCCGCTGAGGCGGGCGCACCGCGTCGTATCGATCAGCTGTAACTGTTTTCCGGGGCTGGGTAGGCGCCGCTTCGGACCTCGTCGGCGTACTGTCCCGCCGCCGCGCGCAACGCCGGTCCGAGCTGCGCGAACTGCTTGACGAACTTCGGCGAGCGGCCGCTGCTCAAACCGGCCATGTCCTGCCAGACGAGCACCTGGGCGTCGCAGCCGGCGCCGGCGCCGATCCCGATCGTCGGGATGTGCAGCTGCCGGGTCACCTCGGCGGCCAGCTCCGAGGGCACGAGTTCAAGCACGACGGCGAATGCTCCGGCCGCTTGCAGCGCCTTGGCGTCCTGCAGCAGCCGGTGGGCACCCTCGTCGCCGCGGCCCTGCACGCGATAGCCGCCCAGAGTGTTCACCGACTGCGGGGTCAGTCCGATGTGGGCCATGACCGGGATGCCGGCGCAGACGAGTGCCTCGATCTGAGGCGCGACCCGTTGGCCACCCTCCAGTTTGATCGCCTGGGCACCGCCTTCCTTCATGAAGCGGACCGCGGTGTCCAGGGCCTGACCGGCCGAGGTCTGGTAACTGCCGAAGGGCAGGTCGCCGACGACGAGCGCCCGCGATGTACCTCGCACGACCGCCCTGACGAGGGGAAGAAGTTCGTCGACGGACACCGGCACGGTGGAGTCGTAGCCGTAGACCACGTTCGCGGCTGAGTCGCCGACGAGCAGCACCGGGATCCCGGCCTCGTCGAAGATCTTGGCGGTGGAGTAGTCGTAGGCGGTGAGCATCGCCCACCGCTCGCCGCGCTCCTTGGCCTGCTGCACGTCGCGGATGGTGACGCGCCGATTGAGCACGTTGCCGTACAGGCTTTCTGGCATGGTCGCCCACTTTCTCCTCGAGGCCGGCTCGCCGGTCCCCGGGCACATGGATGTGACGCGTCCATGATGCGCGCGAATCGCGTATTGGCAAGTGGGCGTGAGGCGCGCGCCACAGCGGTCAGGATGTGGTGTGCGCCACGGGTTCTCGCCAGCGGTTGGTGATGGGCAGGCGACGGTCCCGCCCGAACGCCTTGAAGCTGATCTTCGTGCCGGGCGGGTACTGGCGCCGCTTCCACTCGGCGGCGTCCACCATCCGGGCGGTGCGAGCCACCAGCTCGGGCGCGTAGCCGGCCGCGATGATGGCCTCGACGCTCTCGTCCCCGTCGATGTAACGGGCCAGCACGGCGTCGAGCAGTTCGTAGTCGGGTAGGGAGTCGCTGTCGAGCTGGCCTGGGCGAAGCTCGGCCGAGGGCGGCTTGGTGATGGAATTCGGCGGGATCGGTGCGATCTGCCCGGCCTGCTCGGCGGTCGCGTTGCGCCAACGGGCCAGGCGCCAGACGAGCGTCTTCGGTACGTCCTTGATCGGCGCGAAGCCACCGACAGCGTCACCGTAGATCGTCGAGTAGCCGACGGCCAGTTCGCTCTTATTGCCGGTGGCCAGGACCAGATGCCCTTCGGAGTT
>JAFAWL010000420.1 GCA_019241805.1 Actinomycetota bacterium | reverse complement strand
CGCCACCGCCGCGATCACCGGCGGGAAATCCCCACCCGCCGCGCCGCTCGAAACGGAAGCAGGCATCGATCCGGCAAGCGACCGTCCCGGTTCCAACGCTCAGCAGCGCACCGGGGCCGCCTCGGAAGGCGCCGATCAGCGCGGCGTAAGCATCACTCGACAAGCAGCACCGGCGGAACTGGTGCGTCCCGCGCAGGAAGTGTTCGCGACCGCTTCTCGCGCTTGTTCCGGCCAGCGCCGCGCTGAGCGCCGTGCTCGCGGCCGATGCCAGCGGATCGAGACCTGCTCGTTTGCAGCACCCTTCCCAGGCATGGAGGACCGCGTGGAGTCCGGCCTCGGCGTCACGGTAGAGGTTGCATGGCCCGCCGCGGCTTTTGGCCAGACTCGTCCCGTCCGCCGCGAACAGAATCACGTTCGTCTTGCTGCCTCCACCGTCGACGGCGAGGACGTAGTCGGGCGTGAGCCGGCCCGACACCGCCTGGGGACGGACCAGGCCCGCATCATCGGTCAAGCCACGGTCTGATGCAGTCCGCCCTGCTCAACCTCCCGCCGGACGAGCGGGATGACCTCCCTTCCGTAGAGCTCGATGCTTCGCAGCATCCGCTCGTGCGACAGCGGTCCGGCGCTGTATTTCAGGGAGAACCGGTCAAGGCCAAGCGTCCGCACCGCGGCCGCAATCCGGCGCGCGACGGTCTCGGGCGAGCCGACATAGAGCGAGCCGCTATCGGCCTCGGCCTCGAACTCTGAGCGCCGCATCGGCGGCCAGCCACGGTCCGCACCGATGTGGTCGCGCATGAGCTTGTACGACGGCCACAGCTCCTCGCGCGCTCCGGTGTCCGTCTCTGCAAGGTAACCCGGCGAATGGACCCCAACCGGCAACGCGGGCTGGCCGAATTGTCCGAGCGCCCGCGCATACAGGTCGACATAGGGGCGAAAGCGCGCCGGATCGCCGCCGATGATGGCGAGCATCAGCGGCAACCCGTAACGCGCCGCGCGCACCACCGATTGCGGGCTGCCGCCGACGCCGATCCAGGCCCGGAGCCCGCCTTCAGTGGCGGGAAACACGCGTTGGTTTTCCAGCGGCGGCCGGGTCGTGCCCTGCCAGGTCACGGGTCGTTCGGCCCGGACTGCGGCGAACAGGTCGAGCTTCTCCTCGAACAGCCGCTCGTAATCGTCGAGCGGGAAGCCGAACAGCGGAAACGACTCGGTGAAGGAGCCCCGGCCCAGGATCACCTCGGCCCGGCCCCTGGAGATTCCGTCCAGCGTCGCGAAGCGTTGATAGACCCGGATCGGGTCGTCGGAACTGAGCACGGTCACCGCGGAGCCCAGGCGGATGCGTTCCGTCCGGGACGCGATGGCGGCCAGCACGACCTCCGGCGCCGAGATCGCGAAATCCGGCCGGTGATGCTCGCCGACGGAGAACACGTCCACGCCAACGGACTCGGCCCGGACTCCTTCCTCGACGACGTTGCGCAGCACCTCGGCCTGGCGCAGCGGGCTGCCGTCCGGCCCGGCCGTGACATCGCCGAACGTGTCCAGGCCGAACTCGACCTTGCCTGTCATTCTTCCTCCTGCGGCTCTGAAGGAGCCGCATGGTTCGGTGCTCCGTGCCCTTACAGTTCCATTGGAGGAATCGGGTCGCGAACGACTATGATGTAGACGATAGCCGCCGCGAGGGCCACGCCGGCGCCGACCAGCAAGGCCGGCTGGAAGGAATGGAACTCCTGCACGATGAATCCGGTCACCGTCGGCGCCAGCGCGCCACCGAAATAGCCGCCGAAATTCTGCAGCGAGCCGATCGAGGCCGTGCAGTTCGCCGGCGCGGCGACGGGGGCCATGGCCCATCCAGCGCTGGTCGAGACGTAGAGCAGGAACAGCGAAATCGAAATGAACACGACGGCGAGCGTGTTGTTTGGCGTCACCGCGGTCAGCACCGTGAACACGGAAGTCAGGATCAGCGCCGTGGCCATCGGAATTTTTCGGCTGTTGATCACGGAAAAGCCCCGCTCGACGAGCAGGTCACAGAGCCGGCCGCCCAGGATGCTGCCCAGCACGCCAAACAGGAACGGGATCGCGGTGATCCAGCCGGTCTTCGCGATGCTGATATGCCGCT
>JAFAWL010000249.1 GCA_019241805.1 Actinomycetota bacterium | reverse complement strand
ATCACGGCCGGCAGTTCGGACAAGGTGCCGACATAGCTGGGTTCGACTATCAGTAGACCGACCGCGTTCGGGTGTTCGTCGAGCGCCTGGCTCACGACCGGCACCGACAGACCCTGGGGCAGACCGAACCGTTCGTCTATCTCGGCGGGCAACCACACCGGTTCGAGCCCGGCCAGGATCAGGCCGAGCAGCGTGCTGCGATGGGCCGTGCGACTGACGAGCACAGTATCGCCGGGCCGCCCCAGGGCGAAGATCACGGCCTGATTGGCGTGCGTCGATCCGCCGGTCGAGTAGCGCGCCCAGTCGGCCTGCCAAAGCTGGGCTGCTTTGGCCTCCGCTTCGGCCAGGGTGGCGGTGGCCCGCTTCATCGAGTCCAGCCCACCGAACAGCGGAACGTCACATTGCAGCAGCCGGCCCAAGTCGGGCCAGATGCTCTGCGCTCGGTGTTTGTGGCCCGGGATCGTGAACGGTCGGCCCGGATCGGCGACGTAGCGCGACCAAGCGGTCAGCAACGCGGACGTGAGCGGGGCTTCGAATGACGAACGGGGACCCGTCACGAGCGGAGGTTCACGCTGTCGGACTCCTCGGTGGCGGAGACGGTCCGCTGGCCGGACCGTAGGCGGCCCGGCCAGCGCGGGAGGGTTGCGCCGGCCGGACCTCGAAATAAAGTAGCGCCCCGAGAGGCTGCCACGCGGTTACGTCGCGTCATCCGCGATTCGCGTCGCGCGTGAGCCACGGCAAATCAGGCGTGATCGGGCACGTCTCCGACCAGGATCACGTCTTCGGCGATTTCCCGTAGCTTGCGATGGTTGCGTTGGCTCGATCGAACGAGTCGCGCGAACGCCTCGTGCTCGCCGACTCCGTAGCGCGCCATCACGATGCCCACGGCCATTCCGATGCGCCGACTGCTGCGCAGACCGAACTCGAGATGGGCGATCGTCTCGTGAGCTTCGGCTAGAGTGGCTGCCCGATCCATGATCATCGGCCTCGAGGCAACGGGGCGAGCCGGCGATCGGACGTCAGTAGTCGTGATCACTTCGTCTCCTATCCGCGCAGCGCCTGTTCCCTGATTGGGCCGCCGCCAAACGTCCGTCATCGGGTTATTCGTCACTAGTTACGGACCGGTTCAGCGTCCACAATTCTAGAAGTACGGCCGAACGCAGCGGGTGATACCTACCTCAGAAATTTTTTCCCTCTCGTCTGTTGCTTCGCCAAACGGTCTCTAATACGGTCTTGATGAAGCCCGGGGGAAAACGCCACGGTCACGCGCTCCAAACCACGAGCGCAGGTGACCAGCTTTGATCACCCCTGAGCGGTAGGGGTTTCATGGGACAGCGCGGGGGCAAGGTGCCGTGGGTCAGACGGGGGTCGGCCTACGCGACGGTCGCGTGCGCGTTTCTCGGCGGGTGGTTGGCAATTGCCTCACCCGCCTCAGGAGCGTCGGGCGATCCGTCAACATCGTCGGTGAATTCGGCGAATGCACCGGTAACGCCAGGTGATTCGGTCACGCCGTCGGCAGCGGCCCCCGCAACGTCCGTGTCCAGCCCGTCCAGTGCTGCCGTGCAGGCGACGACAAGTCCGGAGTCGGCGCCCGCGGGTGGGTCCGGTCGGCGGGCGACCACTAAGCACAACGGCGCGGCGGCAACGGACGACACGATGACGCCGGGCGCGTCGCCGAGCGCGACGGCTCCGGCGGCGGATGCGACCAACCCTAACTCGGCCAGTGCCAACCCGACCGACACGACCGGGCCCGCTGGCACGGCCACGAGCACGTCGGCTGCCGCGCCCAGCGCGACGCCGACCCCGTCGAGCGCCGCGGCGGCGATCAGCCTGCCGGCGGTCCCCTCGGGCAGCAGCGTCGCCGTCGCCGGTGAGGCGAGAATCAATGCCGCGGTTAACGGTTTCCTCAATATCGTGGCTCACGGCTCCGGCGGTACCTGCACCTGTGCGGTCGCGATCGCTTACGGCGCCGACGCCTATGCTTCCGCCGCGCCGCTGGGTAACAGCAGCACCGCGTCGGTCGGCTCAGTGATCGGCGGCCGGCCGGGCGACGCGACGTCGATCAGCATCAGTTTCGCCGGTTCCGCCACCGCGACGTCTACCGCCGGTGCCTCGGCAACCGGTCCCGCGGCTGCTTCGACGGGACAGACGACCACGTCGGTCCTGATCCCGCCGACGCGGGTGCAGTTGCAGCACTCGGTCGCCGACCTCGAACAAAATCTCGCAAATATCAGCGATAAATCTCTGGCCGACATCGAACCCACGACGTCGCCGGCGAGTAACCCGACCGCGGCGGTGTCGGTGGACCTCGTCGTGAGCTCATCCTCGGGCGGCTGCCACGCCGGATCATGCGGTCTGGCGCTGGCCATCTCGATCGGCGGTCAGGCGCACGCGCAACTGGCCAGTCAGACCAGCTGCGCCGGCGCCGACGTCGGCTCGATCGCGGTCGCCGTCGGCACCCAGGGCGCGGCCCACGCGACGGCCGCGCACGCAGCGTCGACGTCGTGCACGATCGGCGCGCTGGATCTGGCCCTGTTGGCGCGTGCCGGTAACACCGGCTCGGTGTACAGCGTGTCCGTCGCCGGGCACGGGGATGCGACCTCGAGCGCCACGAGTGGTCACGTCGGCTCGGCGACGACACAGTCCGACGGCTCGGTGGCCTCTCGCCTGGCACAAGCCAACAGCGGCGCGACCGGTGACGTCGCCGGTCTCGCTTTCGGCGCCCAGAGCGCGACCTCGACCGGACGATCCGGCAACTCCGGCGACGCGAGCGCGACCTGCACCGCCTGCTCCAAGCCAGGTGGCGGCATCGCGTCTGCGATCTCCGGCACGACCGGCAGCAGCTACGCGCTGGCCGGAGCGGGCCTCGCCGCGACGGTAGCCTCGAGCTCGGGCGACAGCGGGTCGGTTGCGGCGACCGCCGACGAGGGAGCCGGCAGCGGCGCCTTGGTCGCGGGGCAGTCTGGTGACACCGGTAATGCGTCGGCCAGCGCGGTCGACCCGACGACGTGGGTCACCGTCACGACGACGACGGGCAACGCGGGCTCGGTCACGAGCGTCTCGACCAAGCCACCGGTGATCACGCCTGGCGGTGGCAACGGCGGCACGACCACACCTGGTGGCGGCACGACCGTAGAGCCCTCGCAGCCGAGCACGCAGGCCGTGCACACCGGAAACTCCTCCTCGACGCGGCGACTGAACCCGGCCGCTGGTTCGGCCAACGTCCCGGCCGCCACCGATCCGGCACCCACGCCGGAACCGGCTCCGACCGCGACCGCCGCAGACCCTGCCTTCCAGACGGTCGGTGACCCGGTCGACCCGAAGCCGGCACCCAACGGCTCGGCCGAACGAGCTCTGCACCATGCGCTACCGAAGGGCAACGCGCTGCTCGCCGCGCTCGCCTGGTCGGTCAGTGCGCTCGCCTTCGCCATCCCGGCCGTGCTGGCCGTCGTGGTGACGATGGCCCGGCGGCGGCGCGCCCGCGCGGTGTTGCGCCGGTGACGGGTCCCGCCGGCTGATCCGCCGGCTGCCACGTCGCCCGCATAACCAGTGCCAGCGCGACGGTCCTGATTCGAATCCCTCCTAACCCGTCCAATCCCCAACTCCATACGACCTCCGCGGTCCGTGGCTTCATTGCCTGGACCGGACCAATCGACCAGCCGGCCACCTTGTGGCCAACCCCGGCGCAGCACGACACGCGCCCAACGGAAAAGGGAAAACCGATGATCGTAGAGCTCGTCCTCGCCGCTCAACTCCAAGCGACCGCGGCTCCGGCCGCCACCAACCCCGACGCCACGACGACGACCAGTTCGTCCTCGACCTCGTCGGGTGGTAGCTCGGGTAGCAGCAACTCGACGTCCGGATCGAACAGCGGCTCGTCCTCCGGGAACAGCAC
Organism: Actinomycetota bacterium; assembly: GCA_019241805.1. GTDB lineage: Bacteria > Actinomycetota > Actinomycetes > Mycobacteriales > Jatrophihabitantaceae > JAFAWL01. The sequence goes on along the minus strand of JAFAWL010000249.1, from coordinate 18,057 downwards.
CACCACCAGCGGCGGGTCTTCGACGTCCGGCGGTTCCGGAAATGCGACCGGCGCTCCCTCGGGTGGCGCGGGGTCCGGCGGCGCGGCCGGCGGCAGCGTCACCGGTGGCTCGGGATCCAGCGGAGGCGCCAGCGCCGGCGGTAGCGGCGGCGTCACGGTGACCTCCGGCTCCGGCGGCTCAGGATCGGTCACGGGTAGCGCGACCGGCGGCACGAGCGGCTCGGCCACCACGACCATCTCCGGCAACACCACCACCGGAAACACCGGCAACGCCTCGACCACCGATACGGCCACGGGCGGCGGCACCGGCACGAGCACGGCCAACTCTTCGGCCACGGCCAGCGGGACCACCGGGGCCGGCGGGGCGTCAGGCACGAGCGGCGACGCCACGGGGACGGCGACCGGCGTTGCCGACTCCGGCGGTGCGGCGACCGTCGCCGGCAGCGGGCACACGGGCAGCGGCGGCTCGTCCGGCCGCGCCACCCCGGTGTCGATGTCGCAGGCCACCGCGACCAGCGGCGACTCGACGACAACGGCCAACGGCAGCTCGACGACGGGCAACAGCGGCGGCGCACTCTCGGCGCCGGTCGGCGACTCGGAAAGCGGGGCGGCGCTGGCGGCGATGCTGCTGCTCACCTCCGGGGCGACCGGTGCGGTCGAGCGGGCCGGCGAAAGCTCCGACTCCGGTTCGGATCAGGTCACCACCTCGGCGCCCGGCGACGACCCGGTCGATCCCGCCGGGGTCACCTTGACCCTCACCACCGGCAACTCCGGTGATGTGAGCGGCACCGGCACCGGCGGAAGATCCGGCGCCGCGATCACCACGATCAACGGCAACACGACGACCGGCAACACCGGCAACGCGACGACTGCGGACACCGCGACCAACTCGAACTCGACCGGGGCCGCGACCAGCACCTCGGCCGCGAGTTCGACCGCCGTCACGGGTAACGGTGCGGCATCGGGCGGATCCGGTGCGGCCGACGGGACGTCCACTGACGACGGCGCCGCGCTCGCCCTGGCCGGTTCCGGGCGCACCGGGTCCGGAGGCGACTCGGGCGCGGCCGGCGCTCACGCCTACTCGAGCACGAACGCCAGCAGCGGCGATTCGACGACGACCGCTAATGGCAGCTCCCGGTCGGGCAGCAGCGGCGACGCCTGGTCCGCACCGACCGCGATCGCGACCAGCGGCAAGGCCGGAGGGGGGGTCGTCATCGGCGTCTCGGGTGACACCGGCGACGTCAACGGCTCCTTCAGCGGCGGGGAGCTCACCGGCGCGGCCACGCTCACGCTGACGTCAGGCAACTCCGGCGGGGTTACCGGCAGCGCCACCGGCGGCACGTCCGGCGCCGCGACCGCCACGATCTCCGGCGCGACGACGACGGGCAACACCGGCGCGGCGGCGACCACTGACACCGCGACCGGTGGTGCCACCGGTGCGGCGACGGCAACCGGCGGCGCCAACGCCACCGCGACTAGCGGCAACGGAGCGGTGTCGGGCGGCAGCGGTTCGGCGACGGCGACGGCCAGCACGACCGGTGACGGTCTCGGCGTGGGCTTGGCCGGCTCCGGCCGCACGGGCAGCGGCGGCGACTCGGGCGACGCTACGTCGGTGGCCGGTTCGTGGACCGGCGCGAGCAGCGGCGACTCGACCACGACCGCAAACGGATCCTCGCGCAGCGGCGACAGCGGTGACGCCATTTCGCTGCCGGTCGCCATCGCGGCCAGCGGCAAGGCCTCCGGCGGCTTGGTCCTCGGGGCTTCGGGCGACACCGGCGACGTGAACGGTTCGATCGATGACCCGAGTGGCGCGGCCACCTTGACGCTCACCTCGGGCAATACCGGCAGCGTCACCGGCTCGGCCAGCGGTGGCACGTCCGGCAGCGCCTCGGCGAGCACCGCGGGTGACACCACGAGCGGCAACACCGGCTCCGCCACTACGCACGACGTCGCGACCGGCGGATCCACCGGCGCGGCCACCGCGTCCGGCACGACGACATCGAGCGCGGCCACCGGTAACGGCGCGGCGTCCGGCGCCTCCGGCACCGCCACGGCCACCGGCTCGACCGGCAGCGGTCTGGGCGGCGCGCTGGCCGGTTCGGGCCGCACCGGCTCGGGCGGCGACTCCGGGGACGCGACCAGCATCAGCAAGGTCGGTGCGCACGCGGCCTCCGGCGACAACAGCACCTCGGCCAACGGCAGTTCGCGTTCTGGTGACAGCGGCGACGCCTGGTCGGCCCCGACGGCCATCGCGCTCAGCGGCAACGCCAAGGGCGGCTCGGTGCTGATCGGTTCGGGTGACAGCGGAGCCGTTGACGGCTCCATCGGATCCGGATCGGACACCGACACGGGCGCCGGCTCGACCACGCTCACTCTCACCTCGGGCAACACGGGGGCGGTCAGCGGCTATGCCGCCGGCGGCACGTCCGGCGCCACCACGGCCAGCACGAGCGGCAACGTCACGTCGGGCTCGACCGGTGCCGCCGCGACGACCGACACGGCGACCAACACCAGCTCGACCGGTGCCGCCACCGCCAGCGCCGCGAACTCCAGCGGCGCCACATCGGGCAACGGCGCCGCCTCGGGTAACTCCGGCACCGCAACCGCCACCGGTACGACCGGCACCGGCGACTCCTTGGCCGGAGCGGGCGCTGCCAGCGGGCGCACCGGCTCGGGCGGCGACTCGGGCGACGCCTGGAGCTTCGGCAGCTCGAAGGCGGGCGCGAGCACCGGCGACAGCACGACCAGCGCCAACGGCTCGTCCCGTTCGGGTGACAGCGGCGACGCGATCTCCGACCCGGTCGCCCTGGCCGGCAGCGGTAAGGCCGGCGGGGGTTCCGTTTGGGGCGGCTCGGGCGACTCGGGTGACGTGTCGTCCGACATCGGCTCGGGCGACGGCACCGCGTCGATCACCGCGACGTCGGGGAACACGGGGAGCTTCACCGCCGGCTCCGCGGCCGCGCCGGTGGGCGGCGGGACGTCGGGCTCCGCCTCGGCGGCGACCGACAGCAACGTCACCAGCGGCGGCACCGGGTCGGCCACGACGACCGACTCGGCCACCGGCGGTTCCACCGGCAGCGCGACGTCGCAGTCGACCGGGATGCCGAGCGCGCGCAGCGGCGCCGGCGGCCTGTCGGGCAACTCCGGCGACGCCACCGCCACGGCGGGCACCGCGGACGACTCGTCCGGCGCCGCGCTGGCCGGATCCCTCTCCGGACGTACCGGCTCGGGCGGCGACTCAGGAGCTGCCGGCGCGATCGGCTGGTCGAGCTCGTGGGCGTCCAGCGGTGACAACACCACTAGTGCCGACGGCTCGTCGCGGTCGGGTGACAGCGGCACCGCCCAGTCCGACCCGGTGGCCATCGCGGCCAGCGGAAAGGCCGGGGGCGGGTCGGTGAAGGGCTGGTCGGGAGACAGCGGTTCGGTCGGCGGCAGCACCGGCACGAGCGGCGACTCGACTCTCACGTTGACCTCGGGCAACACCGGCGACGTGACCGGCAACGCAACGGGCGGCACGTCCGGCAACGCCTCGGCCAGCATCAGCGGGGACGTCACCTCGGGCACGACCGGCGCGGCCAGCACCACCGACTCGGCGACGGCCAACGGCACGACCGGTAACGCTTCGGCGAACTCGGCGGTGACACCGACGGCTACGTCGGGTGCCGGCGGGAACTCCGGCGACAGCGGCACGAGCACCGCGACTTCGACCGCCGGCGATCTCGCCGTGGCCTGGTCGTCCTCGGGTCGCACCGGCTCGGGCGGTGACTCCGGGGTCGCGGCCTCGGCGGCCAAGTCCGGTGCCCACGCCGCGAGTGGCGACTCGTCGACGTCGGCGAACGGCTCCTCGCGTTCGGGTGACAGCGGCGACGCGACGTACAACCCGGTGGCGATCGCCGTCACCGGAAACGCCGGCGGTGGTTCGGTGAAGGGCTCGTCGGGCGACAGTGGCTGGGTGCTCGGGTCGACCGCACCGGTTGAGATGGCCGACGCCACCAGCTCCGACGACAGCAGCTCCGCTGATGTCAGCGCCGATCCGGGCACCAGCACGCTGACGCTCACCTCGGGCAACACCGGCAACGTCACCGGCAGTGCCGGCGACGGCGCGACCGGCGGCGCGCACTCGGGTGATGCCACCGTCACCATCGGTGGCAACACGACCAGCGGCGGCACGGGGTCGGCCACGACGGCCGACTCGGCTACCGGTGGCAGCACCGGTAACGCGAGCGCGACGTCGGCGGCTACCACCACGTCGGCCTCGGGCAACGGCGGCAACTCCGGCAACAGCGGTGACTCCACGGCCACGGCGACCAACAGCGGATCGGGCGCCGTGTCGGCCGACACCCTGCTGGCAGACGACGACGACCCGGCCGGTGCCTGGTCCTCGGCCCACTCGGGTCGCACGGGCTCGGGCGGCGACTCCGGTGACGCCTGGAGCTACGGCAAGTCGAGCGCCGGCGCCAGCAGCGGCGACAGCACGACGACGGCCAACGGCTCATCGCGTTCGGGCGACAGCGGCGATGCGTACTCGGCACCGATCGGGATCGCCAGCAGCGGCAACGCCGGCGGCGGCCATGTGCGGTTGTGGTCGGGTGACTCCGGCGACGTGCTCGGCGGTGGCGACTCGAGTTCCGGCGGAGCTCAGTTGCTGACCGGACTGACCGGCAACACGGGTGACGTCACCGGAATGGCCACCGGCGGCACGTCCGGTGCGGCCAATGTCGCGATCAGTGGCAACACGCTGTCGGGCACCACCGGCGCAGCGGCTACGACCGACACCGCCACCGGCGGCGGCACCGGTGCCGCAAGCGCCGCCAGCTCGGTGGACGCGACGGCGACGAGCGGTACCGGCGGCAACTCCGGCAACTCCGGGACCGCGACGTCCAGCGCCGACGGCTTGGCTAGCGACAACGCACGGAGTGGCCGGACCGGCTCGGGCGGTGACTCGGGTGACGCCAACGCCACCGGCAAGTCGTCGGCATGGGCCGGCAGCGGCGACAGCACCACCAGCGCCGACGGCTCGTCGCGCTCGGGCGACAGCGGCGATGCCACGTCGCTGCCGATCGGCCTTGCCGCCAGCGGCAACGCCGGTGGCGGTTCGGTCAAGGGCTGGTCGGGTTGGAGCGGCGACGTCTCCGGCGCGGTCGACTCGTCCGCCGCCGACACCGCCACCACGACGATCTCGTTGACCAGCGGCCACACCGGTGACTTCACCGGCACCGCGAGCGGTGGGACCTCGGGTGCTGCGGGCGTTTCGATCACCGGCGACACGACGTCGGGCGGCACGGGCTCGGCGACGACGGCTAACTCCGCTACCGGCGGGACCACCGGCCCGGCTGGCTCGACGTCGAGCGCCCTGTCGACCGCGACCTCCGGTAACGGTAGGAACTCCGGCGACAGCGGCGCTTCCGACGGCAGCGCCACCGGCTCGACTGCCACGACGGAGAGCTGACCGCTCCCCGCACAGCACACAACAGCGCCGTGCGCGCCCGGGTCCTGACCCGGGTGCGCACGGCGCTCGGCTTGATCAAGGGAGCTGACGATGGCGTCGACGAAGAAGACCGCGAGCCCCCGTCCACCGGGGCCGGACGCGGCGTCGACGGCCGTGTGGCAGCGCGCGCTGTCGGTGTATCCGGGCCGACCCACCCCGACCGCGACCGAGATCGCGGTCAAGGGCTTCGAAGTCGCCGACGCCGAGGGGCTGGCGGCCGTGTCGGTCAAGCGCGTGGCCGGACGCCTCGGCCTACCCGCGACTCGGTTGGCGAGCTACCTGCTCGACCAGGACGACCTGCTCGACCTCATGCTCGACGCCGCGATCGGCGAGGTGGATCTGAGCACGGATCGTGAGCTGCCCTGGGACGTGCAGCTCACCGCCCTCGCGGTGGCCACGCGCGCGCTCGTGACCAAGCACGCCTGGCTGGCGACGCTGCTGGTGAGCCGCCCGCTCGCCGGTCCGAACGGACTGGCCTATACCGAACGTGCTCTGGCGGCTCTGTCGCCGCTGGACGCCGACGTGGTCACCAAGGCCAAGTGCGTCAACTCGGTTCTCGCGTTGGTCTGCGGATACGTCCGCGGCGAGGCCAGTTCGCGACACCGCGCGGTCAACGGCGCCGGGCGCGGGGCGGCGCTGGCCGCCTACCTCACCAGCACCGTCGATGACGAGCGCTACCCCAACCTGGCCATCTTGTTCGCCCAACCCGGCGAGCTCAGCTCCGACGCCGCGTTCGCCGACGGCCTGGCCGATCTACTGCGCGGTATCGCGGCGCGGCTGAGCGCCTAGCCGGTGGAGCGCCTAGCCGGTGGACCGTCTAGCCGGTGGAGCGCCTAGCCGGTGGAGCGCCTAGCCGGTGGAGCGCACGGGTCAGTACTTTCCGGTCCAGGCGAGTTTCCACGTCACCGGACCGAGCAGTCCTGTTTGCGGGAGGCCGTTGGCGCCCTGTAGCCGTTTCACCATGGCCAATGTGTTAGGCCCGAAGTCGCCGGTGCCCACCGGGAAGAAGCCCCGGGCGTGCATCTGGTCCTGGAATCGCTTGATCGTCGTGCTGTGGTCGCCGTAGGAGAAGTACTGCGGGCCCGGCCAGGCCGGCGCGACGCTCGCCGCGGGGGCCGCTGCCGGCGCGGGCGCGATCGCGACTGCGACCTTGGTGGTCGAGTTGGCGTCCTTGTCGTTGACCAGCCCGACGATCTTGGCGCACTGCCAGGGCTGCCAGCCGCGTAGGTGATAGAGGGCGAGCGCGCGGGCATCCTGCTCGGCCGGCGAGGCCTGGTTCGGGTAGCCGGTGCCGCCGACACTGCGCCAGGTCGGCAGGTCGAACTGGTACGCGCCGTAGTGACCGTTGCCGGTGTTGATCTTGTAGTTGTTGCTCGACTCGCACATGCGCAGGCGGTACCAGTCGTTGGCGGTCGGATCGGCCGATGCGCTCGCTACCGGGACGATCGCGGAAACGCCGAGCCCGAGAGCGAGCGCAATTGCGGCCCGCAGCACGCGGCGCCGACCGCGGCGCTTCGGCGCGTCCGTTGTGGTAACGGCTTCGGCGGCGCCCGCTTCGGAGGCGGTGGTGTCGGCGTAGCGGTCGTAGTCGGGGTCGAAGAACGAGAGACGGTGCGCGGGGCTCGCGAAAGGCATGTCCCACGCTAACTCAGCCGTCTCTCAGAGCACAACTGCACCAACCAAAACATCAGTATCAGCGGTTACACGCTGGTAGTGCGGGCGACACGCCGGTCGAGCGTGCAATGGGCTTACGTGTCGTGCTGCAGGCGCGCCACCACCTCGTCCGTCACTGCACGCTCGCGGAGCACGGCGAGGTCGCGCTCGTCGCGCTCCTGCCGACGCTGGTCCTCGAGACGGGCGATGGGATTCGACCGAGCGGCATCCGGCTGTTCCGGGTTCGGCTGATCTTGCTGAGTCATGATCACCAGCATGCCCGGTCGGCCGGCGCAGCGCCGCGCGGGGTGCGTGATGATGCGTCGCTACTGTGCACCCATGTTCAAGCTCGTGCTGGCGCTGCACATCCTGTTCGCGGTTTTCGCCATCGGTCCACTCGTTCACGCCGCGACCACTGCCGGTCGTGGCGTGCGGCGGGGCGAGGCCACAGCGGTCGCCGCGTCGGCGCGCATGCTGCGCATCTACGGATACGCCTCGCTGCTCGTCGTCATCCTCGGCTTCGCGTTGATGTCGTCGAAGTCCGACTTCACGCACAAGACGACGGCGCACTTCAGCCAGACCTGGATCTGGTTGTCGTTGCTGCTCTGGGCATTCGCGAGCGGCGTCGTGTTCGCGGTGCTCGTGCCGAGTCTGACGCGGGCGGTCGCGTCGCTCGAGAGCGGGCAGTCGGTGGATGCTCTGAAAGCTCGCGTCGCCGCGGGCGGTGGCGTGGTCGGCGTGCTGTTCGCGGTGATCGTCTTCCTGATGGTTTATCGACCGGGATCGTGATCGCGAACATCCGCCCGGATGCTTTACGGTCGTGACCGGCCAGCACGCGACATTTAGTCTGACTGCATGCGCAGACGGTGGTGGCGGCGTGAGCGATCAGCGCGCGCTGCTGACGTCAGCCCGTTCCGGGCGGCCGAACCCCCGTCCGGTCCGGCGCATTTCGTCGAGCGTGCTCCGACGCCACGGCCGATTTCGGACCGGCACGCGGAGGTGCTGGCTGATCTGATCACGGGCCGTGCGGACGGGTGGTCGGCCATCGCCTTGCGTGAGTGCCTCGACCGGTTGCGCAGCAGCACGGTCACCGAAGCCGGGCGCGTGATCGTCGAAGATGCCTGGATCGATGGTGAGGATGCCATCTGTGTCGTCTATCGACCCCCGTTCGACAGTGAGCGCACGGTCGGTTTGCGCCGGTCGCGGCGGGCCGCCGAAGCTCCGGGCGAATGGCGGATCGGCGACATGACGACGTGGGGCTATGAGATGCCGCCGGGTCAACCGATCGACCCCACCATATTCGCGTGGAACGTGGCTGACTTCGACATCGGTGAGCCGCTCGGCTTCATCCTGACCATCTTGCGGGCCGATGACGACGGAATCGGCTGGTGGGGCAACCTCGACGAGCGCCTGCCCGTCCGCCCGCACTGACGGCCGTACCTCGTCGCGGCGAATACCCGTGAACCGGGTCTGCTACGGCGTGTTCACCGGTTGAGGGGTCATTGCTTCACGCTGAAACGCATTCGCGGCTCGAGGTAACCGATCCCACGGTGGTTCCTTCGAGAAACGACGACGCCCCCGGCCCAGCAAGGAGGGCCGGGGGCGTCGTCGCGCAAGCTCAGCTCACGTCACGAATTCGATTTCCGTTTATCGGAGTGACCGAGTTGACGCTGCCGTCCTGCTTCAGGATCACCCGCTTGTTGTTGGAGATCGTGAAGTTGAACAGGTTGTCCAGGTTGCCGGCTTTGGCGTCGAACGAACCACCGCCGATGCGTCCGGTGAACCAGTTGTCCTCGATGAACTTCAGGACCGAGGGCTGGCTGGTCTCGTTGTGCGCGACGAAGTTGGTCTTCGACCAGGGCGAGATCACGAGCAGCGGCAGGCGCTGGCTCGGCCCGCAGCGATCCTGGTAGCCCGCCGCGACCGGAGCGGTCGAGTTCGCGCAGATCGCCGAGTCCTTGACCGGGTCGTGCGAGGAGTTGGTGATCGTCGGGGCGACGTGGTCGTACCAACCGTCCGAGTCGTCGTAGGCGATGACGATCGCCGTGTCCTTCCAGTACTTCGAGTTCTGGATGGCGTTGATCTGCTTGACCAGTGAGGCCTGCTCGTCGAGTGGGTCGGAGTAGCCCGCGTGACCGTCCTGGTACTCGGCCGCCTTGATGAAGCTGACGGCGGGAAGCACACCCTTGTCGATCGCCGTGGTGAAGTCGCTCAGGTCGTACTCGTGGTTGGCCTGATCGGTCTTACCGATGTTCTTGGGCGAGCTCGGCGGCAGGTGATGCGGGTTCGACGTCGAGGCGTAGTACTCGAACGGGTTGTGGTGGGCGCTGTAATCGACCACCGAGGCCCCGCCGATATTCGTGTGCGTGGTGCCGCAGGTGGCGTAGGTGCCAGAGCCCGCGTAGGCCTTGCTCGGCGCGAAGCCGCCCTGGAACCAACCCCACGTGACTCCACGCTGGTTCAGCAGGTCGCCGACGTTGGTTCCGGTCGCCGCAGCCAGCGTGTTGGTCGAGGTGTGGTTGCTGTCCGCGCAGTCGTCGTAGGCCGGGTCGGGGTCGTTGACGACCGTGCCGACGCCGTTCTTGTCGGGCGAGGCGAGAACGTACGTACCCGGCGTGGCGACCTGCTTGCCGGTCACCGAGTCGACCTCACGGAACCCGTGGGTCTGGCCCGAGATCAAGTTGAGGGCACCGGGCGTCGACGGGCCGAAGGTCGCGTCCCACGAGTTGTCCGACATCGAGTACTGCTGCGCGTAGTTCCACAGCGCCGTGACGGTGTTGCCGTCGTAGTAGTCCATCGTCAAGCCTGGCTGTCCGAACTCACCGGTGCAGTGGTCGACACTGACGTTCTGGACGAACTTGTCCATGAGGCCGTTGTCCTCGGCCAGCTGTTCAGGGGCGTAGTTATGGTTCTGGTCGCAGGTAAGCGCCTGCGATGACGCCAGCCGTGAGGGGGGGTACAGGTTCGGGTTGCTGGTCAGCGCACCGCTGGTCACCAGGTTGTTGTTCTTCGGCGTCGAGGTGATCGGCACGAAGGTGGTGCCATCAGTGTTGGTGGCGTTCGGGTACGTCCCGAAGTAATGGTCGTATGACACGTTCTCATCGAAGATGACGACAACGTGCTTGATCGGGCTCGAGGTCTGGTTCGAGCGGTCCGGAACGGGCTTCGGGGCCTTGGCGGCCGAGGTGGTCGCGCCGGCGATGAGCAGGCCGGTGACGGCCACGCCGGTAAGTCCGGCGACGACGAGCCTTCGCCTTCGGGGACGTAGATGCACGGTCGATTCCTCTCGATCGCTCCGGCGATCGGACCGAGGTCGAGCCCGTGCGGCCCCGCCGGAATTCTCCGTTGTACGGCTACCGACCTTGTCGGCCACATTCATCCACCGGGCCCCGCTGCCGTGAACGCGGGGTGAACCGTGTCCGTCAGATCAGCGACGGCGATGAATTGACCCGCCGATTCCTGCGAATCACTTCGCCGGGCGAGAGGGTCAGGCGAACAGTCCGCGCCCCAACCAGTCGTTGCCGTCCGTCACCCCGGGCAGGGCGAAGAAATAGCCGCCGCCGACGGGGGATATGTAGTCGACCAGCGGCTCGTCGGCCAGTCGCTTCTGCACCGCGACGAACTGCCGGTCCAGGTCCTGTTGGAAACAGCTGAAGACCAAGCCCATGTCGAGGTTGCCGTTGGTGTCGATTCCGGCGTCGTAGTTGTAGCCCCGCCGAAGAATCCGGCCGGAGTCGGATTCGGTTGTGCGAGGGTTCGCGACGCGGATGTGCGCGTCCAGAGGGATGGCCGCGCCGAGCGGATCGTCGGAGTAGTTGGGGGTGTCGGTTTCCTTGTTGCCGGTCAGCGGCGCGCCGGTGTCGCGTCGCCGACCGATCATGCGTTCCTGCTCCGAGATGGTCACCCGGTCCCAGAACTCGACCAGCATCCGGATGGTGCGAACGACGTGGTAGCTGCCCCCGGTGGCCCAGGCCGGCTCACCGGCGTTGGCCTGCACCCAAACGAGCTTGTTCATCTCGGCCACGTCGTCGACGTTCGGATTGGCCGTACCGTCCTTGAAGCCGAGCAGGTTACGCGGCGCGCCGTCGGGTCGGGGAGGTGGTAGCGAGCCGTCGACCCGCCAGCGGGCCTGCATCCCACCACGGGTGTGTCGGGCGATGTCACGCAGCGCGTGGATCACCACATCCGCGTCGTCGGCGCAGATCTGTAGCAAGACGTCGCCGTGGCAGCGGGCCGGGTCGAGGTCGTCGTTGGCGAACGTGTCCATCGCGCGTAGCTTGGCCGGCTTCTTCGCGGCCAGGCCGTAGCGATCATCAAACACCGATGCGCCCAACCCCAGCGTGATGCTCAGATTGCCGGCGACCACCGCGGGGCCGAGGATGCCGGAGTCCGACGGCGGCCCCGAGATCCCGAGGTTGGGGGGAGTTCCGCCGGCGGTCAGAAACCGCGCTCGATCGGTGATCGTCTTGAGAAGATCACTGACGTCGCCGGTCTTGTCGGCGGTCAGATCGAAGCTCGCGAACGCGGCATCGCGCTGCCGAGTCGTGGTGATGCCGGCCTGGTGGGCACCCTCGAACGCGATCACGCGATCGGCGGCCGGCGCGGCGGTGGCGGGCGAGCTACGGCCGAGTTCGGTCGCAGCGATACCGCCGACGGCCGCGACCCCGAGGGCGGTTGCCGATCCGCGGAGGAACTGGCGGCGTCCGATCGTCACGAGTTGCGCCGGGGTTCGAGGATCGACGCGATCGGGGCGAGCTGTTCGGAAAGTTCGCTGATGTCAGCGTCGATACGTTCGCGTTGGGTCGACGAGAGCGCCGAAAGTGGGGGATAGACCCCGCTCGTGCTCAGCGCGTCCAGGTCGGCCTTGGACTGCGCCAATCGATCCTTCATGACGGGTAGTTGCGAATCTCGTTTCGTCAGGAGGGACTGGAGAATCGACAGGACCGTGGTAGTGCCATCGAGGTTGGCCCGGACCGTGGCCAGGTTGGAGTTGCTGCCGTAGTCCGTGTGGCCGGTCAGTTCGAACTGCAGCGCGTTCTCGGTGATCTCGTGCGCGCGGATCGACACGGTCAACGGGTCGATCTGAGCGTTGGCGAACTCGGCGACGAGCACGGTGACGGAGTCGGCCAGCTTGTCCGCGTGTGGTGCGAGGCCGGTCATATTCTCGCCGTGCCAGAGCCCGTACTCGATGCGGTGAAATCCCTCCCAGTGGGCGTCATTCACACCGGCGGGCAGCCCGGTGGGCACACCGTTGATCTCGCCGTCCAAATCCCCGAAGGCCTGGTACGCGGCGCCCAGTCGTTCGTACTGGAGGTGGGCCGGAAGCCACGCTGACTCGGCCGCGGCGCGATTCCCGGCACCGATCGCGCTGCGCAGCGCGTCGGTCTGCTCCACCAGGAGGGGCAACTGACCCTTCACGTAAGACTCGTACTGCTTCACCGCCTCCAGCAGATCGACCTGGCTCACCGGCGTAACCGCGACGGCGGATCCTTTGACGTTGCCGGCAACGACGACGGTGGGTCCGACGACGGTGTCCTCGTCCTCCATCGCGCAGTGGAAGGCGTACGACCCGGAGCCGAGATGGATATCGAGGTTGGCGGTGGTGCCCGGCGCGATCGGTTCCACATCGGCGTAGACGTCGCCGGTCCTGGCGTCGGTCAAGGTCACCTCGCCGGCCCGGATGTCGGTGTCGGCGAGCACGAAGTGCTGCTGGCCCGGGCTGGGGTTGATCCAGCCCTGCCCGCACTGGGTGACCGAGACGGCGACTCGCGTTCGCCCGGTGTCGGTAGCCGTGGACGACTTGGAATCGCCGTCACAAGCACTCAGCACGAGCGTCAGGCCGAGGACGGCGAGCAGCGCCGAAACCGTCCCCGAAACTCGCACTGAGACAGGGTATGAGTCGCCCGCGATCGATCCGCTCGCCTCTGGCCGCTGTTCACCGATGGTTCACCGCGTGGACAGCCGAGCTTTTCGCGGGCCGTGGACGAGAGCCCACGCGCGTAAGCGATCCCGGTCGAAACCTCAACCAAGCAGTGCGGCCGTCGAAAGATTGATATGACCCGGATCGCATCCCGCCGCGGCGCGCTCGCCCGTCGCTCGGGTGACCCCGAGGCGCTGCCGGCGACGTTGCGCCGGGTCTCGGCCTGGCTGCGGACCCACTGGTCACCGGTCACGAGCGGACAGGCGTTGCTGGTCGTCGCCGGATTGCTCACGAGCGCCACCTCGCCGCTGCTGCGACTGACGGCCGACGATCGGCTGGCTACCGTGCTCGCGGCCGGCGGGCTGCTGGCTCTGGCCGTGCTCAGTTTCCTGGTGCCGTGGACGCGCCTGCCCCGGGCGACGACGCTGGGCTTCCCGCTGATCGTCTGGACGAGCCTGGCCGTCGTCGGTCTCACGACGCATGGCCTGACCTCGGTCTATACCGGCCTGTACGCCCTCTGCTTCGCCTACCTCGGGTTACATCACCGGCCCGGTCTCGGGGCGGCCTTCGCCCCGTTCGTGATCGCCTGCTATGTCGCCGCGTTCGGTGGATGGTCGGCCCAGTTATTGCCGCGACTGCTCATCGCCATCACGGTCTGGTTGCTGCTGGCCGAACTGCTGTCAGCGATGTTGCGACGGCAACGCGCGCTGACCGAGGAGCTACGTCGAGCGGCCCACATCGATCCGCTGACCGCCGTTCCGAACCGTCGCGATCTCGATTTGCGTCTGACCTCTACTCGGGTAGGCGACACGATCGTCGTCTGCGACCTCGACGACTTCAAGCAGCTCAACGATCGGCTCGGACACGCGGAAGGCGATCGGGTGCTCGCCGATTTCGGCCGCCTGCTGCGCACCTGCCTGCGCGGTGAGGACTACGCCGCCCGCTTCGGTGGCGAGGAGTTCGTCCTCGTGCTCACCGGCACCGAGGTGGGCGCGGCGGAACGTCTGCTGGCCCGGCTGGCGCAACGGTGGTCGCTGCTGCGACCCGACGTCACGTTCTCGGCCGGAGCCGCCACCTGTCGGGCCGACCGCACCACGGCCGAAACCCTGGTTGCCGCCGACGACTGCCTCTATCAGGCCAAGGCCGCCGGGCGCGATCGCGCGGTGTGCGAACCCGTGGACGTGTCGATGATCGGCGCGGGCCTTCGCTATTGAGCCGGTCAAACCCGCGCAGTGTCCCGGCGCCGAGGACAATGGCCGGCTGAGCATGGAGGACGGATCGGCAGCGGTCGAGCTCGCGGCGGACTGCGACTCCTGCGTTGGCATCTGCTGCGTCGCCTTGACCTTGACGACTTCGGCCGACTTCGCGATCGACAAGCCGGCCGGCCAACCGTGCGAGAACCTCGACGACGGGCACCGCTGCCGTATCCATCATCGGCTGCGCCCGGCGGGCTTTCCCGGGTGCGTGGCGTTCGACTGTTTCGGCGCCGGCCAGCGAGTCACTACCGCCTTCCGCAATGTCGATCCACGCCGACCTGGCGAGGACCGGTCCGCGATGTTCGCCGCCTTCACTGCGGTGCGCCCGCTGCTCGAACTGTCGTGGTACGTCCGCGACGCGCTCGCGCGAACGGATCTGGATGATCAGCGGCGTCGGCGGTTGCGGACGAGTGCGACCGCTCTGGCCGACCGGGTTCGGCAGCTGCTCGCTGAACCGTCGGAGGAGTGGAGGACCGATTCCATGGTCGCGGAGGTGCTGGCGATCCTGACCGACGTCAGTGCTCGGCTGCGCCACGCGCGGCCGGACGCGTACCTGTCGGGCCGGCAGTTGTTCGGGGCCGACCTGCGCGGGGCGGACCTCCGCGATCTCGACCTGAGCGGCGCCCTTCTCATCGCGGCCGACCTGCGAGGCGCGCGTCTCGACCGCGCCGACCTGCGGGGGGCGGATATGCGTAATGCGGATCTGCGCGGCGCCATGTTGGCGACCGCCTTGTTCGTGACGCAACCGCAGCTGGATGCCGCCCGGGGCGATCGCGCGACGAGCATCCCCGCGAGCGTGCGTCGACCCGCGCACTGGACGTCGGGCAGTAGCCCTGTGCGGCCGGGTAAGCCGCCCCGCCAGGTCGAACTCGGGCTGTGAGAGCGGGGGAGGACGGGCTACGCAGCTGTCAGCGCAGGAAGTCCAGCAGTGAGGTCTGCCGGATACTGATGGTCGTCTGCAAGGCGGCCCGGTAGGCGAGGTCGACCGACGAGAACTGGATGGTCATATCGGCCACGTCCACGTCCTGGATGGAGGACAGCTGCGTCGTCAGTTGCAGCGATGTCTTGCTGGCGTTCGTCTGCACGTTCTCAATCCTTCGTGATGTCGCTCCGGTCGCGCCCTGTTGCGCGCACCCAGTGGTCATGGCGATGTCGAGGCTTTCGAGGGCGTTCGTGAGTCCCCGCGTTTCCCCGCTGCGCATCGGATCAAGCCTGCCCGTCGGAGTTGTCGGTGCCGATCGACGCCGAGATCGAGGCGAGGGTTTCGCGAACGGCCCCTAGTGCTGCATCCAACAGCCGGCGGTTGCTCTCGGCGCTGGCCTGCACCTCGGCGGTCAGCTGACGCAGCGCGTCGCGGTGCTCGGTGAGAATGGTCGACCAAGGTTCGTCGGCGACGGCGATCAGTTCGGACAGGCTCGCGGTGGCTGGTTGGCCGAGCCGCTCGGCGAGGGCGTCGGACTCCATGGCGCGCAGCACCTCGGTGGCTCGCAGCTGCCCCAAAGCGGCGTCGAGTTCACGGTTGGCCGGGGCCAACCAACGAGTCTGGCCTGAGGCGACGATCACCCGTTCGACTTCCAGCTTGAACAGCACGTGGGTCAGTACCTCGCGCTCACGCCAGAGCTGGTTGGCCAACTCTGTGTAGTCGCGCACGACGCCGTCCATGTCCGCTCCCAGCCGGGTCACACCCGCTCCTGTCGCTCCTATCGCTGCTGCGCTTCGCTGTCCCGCCGTCATCGCGTTCTCCCCGCCATCGCTGTCCCCACCGTCATCGCTGTTCCCAGCGTCACCGCACCGCGCGGACTCCTTGCCGCACGACTATCTAATCGGCGCGGGTGCCCGCTGTGTGAGGCCGTTGGAGCGTGAAATGTAGGTGTGGCGCCGCTCTCACTCGCTGGCAAAATATCCGATTTAGCTGTACTAAAAGGTATAAATCAAGCGTCGGCGGATTCAGCCCTACAAAAATTTTACTTTTCTTGATCAAAGTACTGGCGCAACGACCGCGCCATCCATTACGGTTCTCCGCGGGGCAAAACAAACACGGATTTCACGGTGGGCTAGCAACAAACTCACACGGGCTTCTGTCACAGCAGTTCCGTTCGGCGGGGGCGTCGAAACCGGATCGCATCACTCCTGGATGCGAGACACCGACCCGAGAGGTCCCCTGGCAATGGCACTAGCATCCATCCGCGCGAACGACCGCGACACCGACGGCGCCGTCAGCGACAGCCGCACCGCGACCGTCGAGCGGCTCGTCACCGAGAACCTGGCCCTCGTCGGCCACCTCGTTCGCGAGATGCTCGCGAAGGTCCCCTCGCACGTCAGCCGCGACGAGCTCAGCTCGGCGGGAATGATGGCCCTGGTCGTGAGCGCCCAGAACTACGACGACTCCCGTGGTGTTCCGTTCTCGCGCTTTGCCGCGATCCGAATCCGCGGGGCGATCATGGACGAGCTGCGCGGCATGGACTGGGCCGCTCGCTCCGTCCGCACCCGGGCACGCGAGGCCGACACGGTGCGCGCTGAACTGTCGGCGGCCCTGTCCCGCACTCCGCGCAACGACGAGGTCGCCGCCGCGATGGGCGTGACCGTCGCCGAACTCGACGCCTTGGACGCCGACCTGGCTCGTGCCGGCGTGCTCAGCCTCCAGGGCTTCGTGCCCGAGACCGGCGCGGAGCTGCTGCCCGACGCCACCACTGGTCCTGAAGGCCTTATCCTCCAGCGCGAGCAGCTCGGTCTGCTGCACGACGCGATTGCCGAGCTGCCCGAACGGCTGCGCATGGTCGTCACCGAATACTTCTTCCACGAGCGGCAGATGACCGACATCGCCGCCGAACTGGGCGTCACCGAGTCGCGTGTCTCGCAACTGCGGGCCGAGGCGATCCGCATGCTGCGCGAGGGCCTGGCGGCTCAGTCGCAGCCGCGGCCGGAGCTCGCGCCCATCGGCCGCGCTGCCGCGACCCGGGCCGCCTACTGCCGCGCCGTGTCCGAGCGCAGCACCCTGTCGAGCCGGCTGTCCATGACCAGCCCGCGAGGCGACGTCGTCGTCAGCCTGCCGCACGTCCAGATCGCCTGATCCACACGTTCGGTTGGCCTGACCCCGGCGATCACGTCCTTGAGTGCCGCGACTCGCTCTGCGTCCGTTTCGTGGGTTGGGCCCGGCGTCCGGGCCGGCTCGGGCGCACGAAACGGGTGCAAAGTGGGTAGCCAACGGGCTCAGCCGACCGGGTGACGCACCTGATCCTCGGGCAACGGCGCCGGCGGCGGCGTGCCGTCGCCGAACGGACGGCCGCCGAGCTGATCCCGGTGGTGCGGGCTGAGCCACCGGCCCGTATCCGGCCCGACGGCGACCACCCGGGTCGGGTTGATCATGTCGAGCACCCAGTAGTAGTGCCAGCGGATGTCATGCAGGTCGACGGTGTCGCCGAAACCGGGAGTCTGGAACAGATCGCGCGCATAAGCCCACAGGGCCGGGTATTCGGTCAACTTGCGGCGATTGCACTTGAACTGGCCGTGATAGGCCGCGTCGAAGCGTACGAGCGTGACGAACAGGCGGATGTCGGCCTCGGTGATCGTGTCTCCGACGAGGTATCGGCGAGCGCTGAGGTGGCCCTCGAGTACGTCCAGCCGGGCGAACAGTTGGTCGACGGCGGCGTCGTATGCCGTCTGGGTTCGGGCGAAGCCGGCTCGATAGACGCCGTTGTTCACATCGGTGTAGACGGCCTGATCCACCTCGTCGATCTCCG
>JAFAWL010000213.1 GCA_019241805.1 Actinomycetota bacterium | reverse complement strand
GACGTCAGCGTGAGACCGGTGCGGCCGTACTCGCCCCGGCCGGTCCGGGCGACCGTGCCGCCCAGCTGCTGGGCGATGAGCTGGGCGCCGTAGCAGATCCCGAGCACGGGTACACCGAGCCGGTAGACCGCGCCGTCGAGCGACGGTGCCCCCTCGACGTGCACCGACTTCGGGCCTCCGGACAGGATGACGCCGGCCGGGCGGCGGGCCGCGATCTCGGCCGCGGTGACAGTGTGGGGGACGATCTCGCTGTAGACGTGCGCCTCACGGACGCGCCGGGCGATCAGCTGCGCGTACTGGGCGCCGTAGTCGACGACGAGCACGAGATCGGGTTGCACCAGTAAATTCTAGGGCCCCGGCCTAGGGCCCCGGGCTAGGGCCAGACGTAACGCAGGCCGGTCAGTTCCTCGCTCGCCGACCACAGTTCCGCGGCCAGCTGATCGTCGCGCGCGTGCACCGAGAGCGTGGCCGGGCCGATCGGGCCGCGACTCTGACCGAACCATTGCGGGCCGGTGTACGAGCCCGGCGCCGCCTCGGTCGCCGCATAGAGGGTCGCCCGAGCTCCGGCCGCCGCCCGCTGGGTGAACACCGTGACGAACACCGGCGCCACCGTGCGCAGGAAGGGATTCGCGCCCATGCCCTGCGGATCCGACACCAATCCGGTCGCCGTCACCCCTGGATGCGCCCCCGTGGAACTGATCCGACTACCGGCCCGCACCGCGCGGACCTGCAACTCCCGCATGAACAACACATTGGCCAGCTTCGAATTGGAGTACGCCACCTGTGGCCGGTAAGGATCCTCCGCATTCGCATGCACCACATCGCGCACGCCCCCGAAATGCGCCAACGAGGCGACGGTCACCACTCGAGCCGCCGGTGCCGCCGACAACTGCGCCAGGAGCAAGCCGGTGAGCACGTAGTGGCCCAGATGATTCGTCGCGAACTGCAACTCGAAGCCAGCCGGAGTCGTCACCCGACGCGGCGGCGCCATGACCCCGGCGTTGTTCACCAGCAGATCGAGCGGCGCGGCGATCGTCCGCGCGAACGCCGTGATCGACGCGATGTCGCTCAGCTCCAGCGCGCCGACGGACACAGCTGCGTGCCGATGCGCGGCCCGTATCCGGTCGGCGGCCTGCCGGCCGCGATCGACGTCCCGGCAGGCCAGGACGACGTGAGCGCCCGCCCGAGCCAGTTCCTTCGCCGTGTGCCAGCCGATGCCGGAATTCGCCCCGGTGACCACTGCCGCCCGCCCACGCAGGTCCGGCAGTTGCGCCGCGGTCCACCCCACAACCGAGAAAATACGCGCCGATCACGCACCTCGGTCAGCCAGGCAGCACACTGGACTGATGACGTCCGCACCCGACCACCCCACTCAGCCGACGATGCGCGACGCCGTCCGCACCCGGGTCTGGCGCAACGGCACTCTGGAGTTGGAGGACTTCCCCTTCGAACAGATCTCCGACTACCTGGAACAGTCCGACTGCCTGGTCTGGGCCGACGTCTGCGACCCCAGCCCCGAACGCATCCAGGCGCTGGCCGAGGAACTCAGCCTCGATCCGCATGCCGTCGAGGACGCCACGGCGACGCACGAACGCCCGAAGGCGACCCGCTTCGCTACGCACCTTTTCATCACGGCCTATTCGGCGCGCCTGGTGTCAAACACCGATGACATGGACGGCGAGGTTGCGGCCACCCACGTGTCGGCGTTCGTCGTTCCGCGCGGTGTATTCACCGTGCGTCTGGACGGTGGCTTCGACATCGAGCAGGTAGTCAGACGCTGGGACGACAACGACGACTTGATGAAGTACGGACCCCGCGCCCTCGTCCACGGGCTGCTCGATGTCATGGTCGACCAGTACTTCGAGACCATCGAGGACCTCGACGAACAAGTCGAGTCGCTAGAAGACATTCTCTTCGAGGAAACCAGGAATTCGGGCACCGAGATCCAGCGGCGCACGTTTGCGCTACGCAAATCGCTCGCGCACACCCGCAAGGTCATCCTGCCGATGCGCGAGGTCGTAAACACGGTCATGCGCCGCGTCGCCGAGGAAGACGAGCACAACGAACTCACGCCGTACTACGAGGATCTCTACGATCATGTGCTGCGGGCCGGTGAATGGACCGAGTCACTGCGCGACATGATCAGCTCGGTGTTCGAGACGAACCTGTCGCTCGCGGATGCCCGCCTCAACGGCATCATGAAGAAACTGACGTCCTGGGCCGCGATCATCGCAGTGCCCACCGCGGTGACGGGCTATTTCGGCCAGAACGTGCCCTA
>JAFAWL010000170.1 GCA_019241805.1 Actinomycetota bacterium | reverse complement strand
GTCGTCGACGCCGCCTGGGGCGCGCACTTCGGCTTCCATCCGGCCTATCCCGCCCACGCCATGTCACTAGGTGCCGACGCGATGATCACCAGCGCGCATAAGACCTTGCCGGCATTCAGCCAAGGGTCGATCGTGCTCGCGCGGACCAAGTTGCTCGATCGCGATCGGCTGGAACGGGGATTCGAAGCCACCGCCACCACCAGTCCGGCCGGTTCCATCCTCGCCAGCATCGACGCCTCTCGCGCGTTGTTGGCCTCGCCGGTCGGACACGACTTGCTCGGCCGGCTTGTCGAGATCACCGCCGCGGCGCGGAGGCGTCTGCGCAGTGAACTGACGCTGTCCGGTGTCCTGATCCCCGGCCCGGACGATTTCGGACCTAACCGCATCGACCCGGTCAAGCTTGTCCTGCTGCTCGCCAAAACGCGGCTGTCGGGCGTCGCGCTCGAGCGCGAACTGTTGACTCTCGGCTCGCCGCTCGAGCAGGCCGATCGAGATCTGATGATCCCGATCGTGTCCATGGTCGACGATCAGGAAAGCTTGGACCTCTTTTGCAATCGGCTCATCGCCGCCGCGCAGCGCGTCGATCCGATCGCCGAACGGCCGACCACGGCCTCGCCGGTCTGGCAGACGCGGCTGCCGCCGGCCGCGATGACTCCTCGCGACGCCTTCTTCGCCGACCACGAGACGATCGATTGGTACGACGCGGCCGGCCGCATCAGCGCCGAGGTGGTCGCGCCGTATCCCCCGGGCGTGCCGGTGCTGGTCCCGGGCGAGCTGATCACCACCGAGACCCTCGACGCACTCGAGACTGCGGCGGCCAGCGGCGTTCGCATCGCCTACGCCGCCGACCCCAGCCTGAAGAGCTTCCAGGTCGTGCGCCGCTGATCAACCGCACTACTTTTGCGGCGGACGAATTCGTCGCCTATTCGATGAGGGCAGGAAAGCGGCGAGCGGATCGCTCGGACTGCAGTCGATGCCACGCGGCGAGTCCCACCGTCTGGATCACCGGCAGTCGCAGGAAGAACCAACCGCCGGTGCCCATGAACGGGGCGAGCAGCCACAGCACCACGGACAAACAGACGATGCGGCGCCGAGCCGAGCCGGCATCGCGCGCCCGAAAAGCCAGACCACCCAGAAGGAACAGGCCGAGCAGCACCAGCCACGTCGAGCGTCCGACCAGCGTGGCGTTCAGCCACGTCGACGGCAGCGTGCCGATGACAATGGCGACGGTGGTGAGCAACCAGAACCAGCGATGTGTCGGCGTGTTCGGCGCGACCGGCTCGTAGCAGTCGAGATCGGTCAGCGGAAAGTCGGTAAGCATGCGTTCGCGGTCCCGGTACAGCCGCGCCGAACGATAGCGGTCGGCGGCTTGCTCGGCCAGCTCGTCGGGCACGTCGCTCGCCAGCCAGAGGCCCTCGATCCGCCCGTAGGCGCTGCGCAGGCCACGAGTCCCGGCGATGACGTGGCCCCAGCACGACACGACAGCCAACACGTACTTCGATTGCGGGTAGTCAGCCGTCGCGGCGACGCTGCCGTAGGCGTAGAAGCCACAGGTGCAGTCCGGGTGGGGAGCGTCATGATCTCGCCCGGCCTGGTTACCGCACACGGCCCGGTTCGCGCCGTCGGTCCAGGCCCAAGACCCGAATAAGGGAAACAGCGCTCCGCCGGGCCCCAGGCGGAACGTGCGGAGAGCTCGGATTTCGCCGACCGCGGGTTCGAAGCCCGCGAACGGATCCATCTCCTCTACTTCGCGGGCGCGGGCTCGGGGCGGCGTTCCGGAGTCGGAGCGGGAGCCGGCGTCGCCGCCGGTTGAGGCTCCTGCGCGGGCAGCACGTCGATCCGTCGCCGCTGTTCACCGATATTTCCCATGACACCGAGAGTAGGCCGAGCGTCGGCTCGCGTCATTCGGCGGATCGGTCCGGCACCATGGGTGAGTGGGCGAGGAAGAACGCGACGGCGTTTCGCTGACCAACCTGGACCAGGAATTGTTCGACGGCGCCGGCGCGAGCAAGCGCGACCTGGTCGACTACCTCGACGCCACCGCCGACCGATTCGTCGGCGGCGCGCGCGATCGCCCGTTGTCGGTCGTGCGGGTGTTACGTGGTCAGGCGCCGTTCATGCAGAAGAACCTCCCCAAATACACGCCGGACTGGGTGGCGCGGGCCGGCTTCTGGGCCGACCGGTCACACCGCGAGGTCACCTATGCCCTGGCCAATGATCGGCGCACGCTGCTCTGGCTGGCCAACCAGCGCGCGATCGAGTACCACACGGCGCTGTTCCGGATCGACGATCCCGCTCGCGCGACCCACCTGGTGCTCGACATCGATCCGCCGGAGACCGCAGACGGCTCGAGCGGATTCGCGTTGGCGGTGCAGGCCGCGCACCTGGTGCGACGGGCGCTCGACGCGGCCGGCCTGAGCGGGGCGGTCAAGACGAGCGGTGCCAAAGGTGTGCACATCTTCGTGCCGCTCGAACCACACGCCAACGAGGATGTCGCCGCGGCCACGCGCGCGCTCGCGGCGCGGGCCGAGCAACTCGATCCACGACTGTCGACCACCGAGTTCGTGCGGGATCAGCGACACGGCCGGGTCTTTCTCGACGCCACCCGCGCCGGCGGAGCAACGGTCGTCGCGGTCTACAGCCCGCGGCTGCGGCCGAATGTGCCGGTGTCCTGGCCGGTGGCCTGGGACGATCTCGACGTCGTCCGCCCTCACGAGTTCACGATCCGCACCGCCGCGCGCAGCGGCGATCCGTGGGCCGAACTCATGCCGATGCCCCAGCGTCTGCCCGACGACCTGATCGACCACGGTCGAGCGATTCCGGTCGCCCGTGTGCAAGCGATGCACGAGGGCAAACGCCGGGCGGCCGCCCGTCGCGCCGGCGGTCCGGCCAGCTCGGCTAGCCCGCAATAGCTCGCACGAGCGAGTGATGCAGGTCTCAAGCCGCGGCGGGAGTGGTCGATACGTCTGGGGAGCGCCCCGGCTCGGAGAGGTTCACTCATGAACGCCATCGCTGTCACCCATCCGGCTCCGGCCGTCGACCACGCCGTCCGCCTGATCGAGGCGGCCGAGCGCCTCTATTCGGCCGAGGTAGCGCTGCACGCGGCCCGGCAGACCGGCGTCGATCAGTGGATCGCCGCGGCCTACGCCCGCCTGCACGACGCGATCGCCGAACATCTGGCCGCGACGTCCTACCTCGCCGCCTGAGCTCGCCCGATCGATGCGCTAGCTTCGCCGAAGCGGCACCGAATCGCGACGGTGCGCCACGAGACGAGGTGACTCACATGCAGCTGGCAGGCACGACAGCCCTCATCACCGGCGGGGCATCCGGACTCGGGCGCGCGACCGCGGCCCGGCTGAGGAATGCCGGCGCACAGGTCGTCATCGTCGACCTGGCGAGGTCAGCCGGCGAGGCGGTCGCCGCCGAACTGGGCTCGACGTTCGTCGCCGCTGACGTCACCGACGCCGAGGCGGTCAGCGGCGCTCTTGACGCGGCGGAGGCAACCGGAACGGCATTGCGCGTCGTCGTGAACTGCGCGGGCATCGCGCCGCCCGCCCGAGTAGTCGGTCGCAGCGGCCCGTTTCCGCTGGATCAGTTCCGCACGACCGTCGAGATCAATCTCATCGGCACCTTCAACGTGATCCGTTTGGCGGCCGAACGCATGCAGGCCGTCGAGCCGGTCGGGGAGGAACGCGGCGTGATCATCTGCACCGCATCCGTCGCCGCGTTCGACGGTCAGATCGGGCAGGCCGCCTACTCAGCATCAAAGGCCGGAATCGTCGGCATGGTGCTGCCCATCGCGCGGGAACTGGCCGAACGACAGATCCGGGTGAACGCCATCGCGCCGGGGCTGTTCGAGACGCCGCTGCTGGCCGGCCTGCCGGAACAGGCGCGGCTGTCGTTGGGCGGGCAGGTCCCGCACCCGAGCCGCCTCGGTCGGCCCGACGAATACGCCGCGCTGGTCGAGCACATCATCGGCAACGCGATGATCAACGGCGAGACGATCAGGCTCGACGGCGCGATCCGGATGGCCGCTCGCTGATCGGCTGTCCGGATGGCCGCTCGCTGTGTCCCTGCGCTTACGGCCGGAGGACATTTCGCCTGACCGGCGATGAACGTCGCCTGAATTGGGGCGGCTTCGGCCTCACCTCGGCTCGTTCATGGTCGACATTGGTCGTGTGCGATACGGCGCCGGAACGAGGCCGTTGGCGATCGCTCATCGCGGCGGGACCGAATTCGCGGTCGAGAACACCCTCGACGCGTTCGCGACCGCCCGCGACCTCGGTGTCCGCTACGTCGAAACCGACGTCCGCGTGACCGCCGACGGAGCCGCCGTGCTGCTCCACGATCGGACGCTACGGCGCATCGCTCGCTGCCCGGGATCGATCGCGCGACTGCGCCGCCGCGAACTACCCGGCTGGGTGCCGACCTTGGAGGAAGCCCTCGACCGACTGCCCGACGCCTGCTTCGCCATCGACATCAAGGATCCGGCCGCGGTCGGTCCCGTGGTGCGGGCGTTGACGACCCGGAGCGCGGCGGAACGGGTTTGCGTCGCGGGGACGTGGGACCGCACCCTGGCGACCCTGTCGGCCGCCCTCGGCCCCTCCTTGTCGGTGGCGCTCGGTTGGAACTCGCTAGCGCGCCTCGTCTCGGCCGCCGGCGGTGCATCGCCACTGACCGGCGGACCAGCAGGCTTCGTTCACATTCCGCTGCGCCTGGGCGGAGTACGCATCTTCTCCGACGCGCTGCTCCGGCGCGCGCACGCGGCCGGGATCCGCGTCATCGTGTGGACGGTGAACGACGCTGCGACCATGGAGCGACTGCTCGACGCCGGCGTCGACGGGATCATCACCGACCGGCCGAGCCGGTTACGTGAGGTACTGATCCGCCGGGGTGAATGGACGGCCGGAGCGACCCAACTCGCCTGAACGACCCAACCCGCTTGAACGACCCAACCCCCCTCAGGGCCCGCCCAGCGCCTCGTGCACGGCCAACATGCCAGCCACCGACGACGCCCACGAGTATTGCTCGGCCCGGGCTCGCGCCGCTGCGGTGCGGACGACTCGTGGCCGGGCCAGAACCTCGACTATGGCGGCAGCTATCGAGGCCGGATCCGGCCGCGCGGCCCGGCCGGCGTCCGGATGCGCCTCGACCAACTCCGCCGCCCCGCACCCCGCCATCGCGACGATCGGCGTACCGCAGGCCAACGCTTCCAGCGCGGCCAGACCGAACGTCTCCGCCGGCCCGGGCGCAACGACGACATCGGCGCCGGCCAGCACCTCGGCCACCAGAGCCCGATCAGGTACGTGACCCCGGAAACTGACCGGGCGGTCGGCCGCCCGCCGGGTCAGTGCGGCTCGCTCCGGCCCGGCACCCAGCACGGTCAGCCGAGCATCCACGCCGCGTGATCGCAGTTCGGCGAGCGCGTCGACGGCGAGATCGACTCGTTTCTCGGCCGACAGGCGACTGGCGACGACCAGCTCGAACGGAGGCCCATCCGCCGAACGGCCCGGCGCCGGCGCGCGGAAGGCATCGAGGTCGACCGCCAACGGCACGATGACGGCCCGACCGGCGAAGTCGGCCGCGGCGTAGCGCGAGCAGCACACCACGGCGTCGGCCCACCGGCCGGCCGACCGCGTGATGGCATCGCCGGCGGCCGCGGGGTAGCGGCGCGGCCCGAGCGGCAGGAGCACCGGGAGGGTGTCGCGCAGCCGTTCGTGCGAGACGACGACCACGGGAATCCCACGGGATCGAGCCCACGGCGAGATCCAGCGGGGCAGGAACTTGTCGTGGATCTCCAGACCGTCGGGGGCCAGCTCGTGCAGCGTGCGCAGCAGCGCCCGCTTGCGCAGCATGATCCGATAGGGCGTCCCCCGCGCGATTCGAGGTGCCGCGAGCGTGCGGACGGAGCCGTCGGCCCCATCGCGCGGACCCGGGACGACGAGGGTGGACCGGTGCCCGCGTTCCTGGTAGCCGGCGCGGAACCGATCGACCGCCACCCGCAACCCACCGGAGGTAGGCGCGTAGAAATTCGCGACCTGGACGATGTTCACGAGGCGAAGCGATGCCGGCGCGGCCGGTCGAGCACCTCGTCATACACGGCGATCAGCGCCTCGGTGACCGCGCTCCACGTGCGATGTCGGACCGACGGGCGCGCGCGGGCCGCGGCCAGACGAATCTCATCCGGATGATCGAGCAACGAATCGACCATGGAGGCGAGGGTGCGCGGATCGTCGTCGGACCACACCCAGCAGTTGTCGCGATGCGCTATGAGGTCCAGCGGGCCGCCCGAGGCCGGCGCGATGACCGGAACGCCACTGGCAAGCGCCTCCTGCACCACCTGGCAGAAGGTTTCGTCGGCGCCGGGATGGATCAGTAGGTCGAGCGACGCCATGATCGCGGCCAGTTCCGTTCCGGTGCACCGGCCGAGGAACTGAGCGCGCGGCAACTGCCCTTCCAGTTGGGTCCGTTGCGGTCCCTCACCGACCACGACGAGCGACACGTCGGACCGCTCGGACACCTGCCGCAGTAGATTGACGCGCTTCTCGACCGAGAGCCGGCCGACGTAGCCGACGAGCAGGCGCCGACCGGCCAGCAGCTGCGCCCGTAGCGTCGGCTCGCGACGCATGGGGCGAAACAAGGACAGATCGACCCCGCGCGGGATGACCCGTACCGGGCTGATGCCGTGACGGCCGAGTAGATAGGCCGTGGCCGTCGAGGGTGCGAGGGTGACGTCGGCCTGCCCGTGCAGGCGACGCAAGCCCGTCCACACCATTCCGGGCGCGCCGAAACGTATGCCCCGTCGCCGCACGAAGCCGGCGAGATCCGTCTGGAAGGACGCAACGGCCGGTCGCCCGGTTCGCACGGCCGCCCGCACGGCGGCCCAGCCCAGGATCGCGGGCGAGGCCAGGTGCACCACGTCCGGGTCGAGTTCGTCGAGCACCGGGGTCAGATCCAGTCCCGGCCGAGCGACCTGAAGGCCCGCATAGCCCGGCACGCTGATGGCCGGCACTGTCACGACGGGAACCTCGTGCCCCAGTCGTACCCGGAACGATTCGCCCGAGGGTGCGATGACCACCGGCTGATAACCGTGCAGGCTGAGCTGCTCCGCGGTGCGAATGACGGAATTCACGACCCCGTTCACGGCCGGCGTGAATGTCTCGGCCACCAACGCGACGCGCACGCCTTTCACGGTGGGCGGCGCGTCGAACCGGACAACCAGCCGCACCCGTATATCCGGTGAACTTCTCGTGTCTTCTTGCCTTCGTCGGCCGGGTCGGCTCTGACGTGGCGCTCGACTGCGCCGGGTCGAGCGAACTCACTCGGCAGCGGTTCGGCCGGCAACGGGCACACTCGAGCCTGACCGAAGACCCGGACGCGGACGACTACCACCGACGACCTCGGTCGGGCGCACGCGGGCGAGCACCGGCCAGGCCGCCAGGCCGACGAGGACCGTGGGAACGCCCCCGATGAGTAGACCCCACCGGGCGCCGAGGGACGCGGCGACAAAACCCACGATCGGACCGCCGATGGGTGTCGAACCCATCCAGGCCAGACTCCACAGTGACATCACCCGCCCGCGCATGTCGGGTCGAGCCGCGAGCTGCAGGGTGGTCTTGGCCAGCGAGTTGAAGGTGATGCTGCCGTAGCCGACGAACACCAGCGCCACGAATTCCAATGCCTCGGTCGGCGCCACGCCGGCCGCGGTGATCGCGGTGCCCCAGCCCAGAGCCGCGAACGACAGTGACGTCATCGAGTTCGAACGTCGACCCGCACTGATCAGGCCGCCGACGACCGCACCCGCTCCCATCACCGCCGCCATCAATCCGTAAGTGGCGACGTTGCCGTGGAAGGTAGACGTCGCGATCAAAGGCAGGCTGACCTGGAATTCCCAGGCCAACGTGCCCACCACCGCGATCATGATCAGCGGGACGAACAGCTCCGGCCGCGAGGCCACGTAGGCGAATCCGGCGCGCAGTTCGCCGCGGTCACGGGCCCGGCGAGGTGCCGCCGTGATCTGGGCGGTATTCATCAACAGCAGCGTCAGGAGCACGGCGAGGTAGGACGCCGCGTTCACGTCGAAACACAACGCCACCCCGAGTGCGGCCGCGATCGCGCCACCGAGCGCGGCGCCGAAGACGCGAGCAAGGTTGGCCGTGACGGAGTTGAGCGTGACGGCGTTGCGCAGTTCGGTCGGCGGCACCAACTCCGGGATGAAGGCCTGGCGGGCCGGCACGTCGAAGACGTTCACCAGGCCGAGCACGACGGCCAACACGAACACGACCCAGATGCGCATCGCGCCCACGGTGGTGAGCAGCCCGAACATCAGAGCCAGCACACCGGAGAGGAATTGCGTTACGAGCAGCACTCGGCGCTTGTCCACTCGATCGGCGACGACTCCGCCGAACGGCCCGAGCAGGAACATCGGCGCGAACCGAGCGCCGATCGTCAGGCCCAGCATCGATCCCGATCCGGTCAGATGCAGCACCAGGACCGCTTGAGCGACGCTCTGCATCCACGTGCCGGCCATCGAGACGAGCTGGCCGTAGAAGTAGAGCCGATAGTTCGGTATCGCCAACGACGACAAGGCGGCTCGCCGGAAGCCCGGTCGGTCCGCGGCCGTGCGTGTGCTCGCCACGTCTGGCGTCCTCAGTTTGATCGCAATACTTGCTTGCCGTCATACACATTACCTTGGGTTTGCCGGATCCCGGACCCCGGTGCGGGTCGGACTCCACCTCGCGGAACTCGGGCGCGGCACACCCGGCGATCACAGTTCTAAGTTCGTGTCCATGGCCCTTACCCCGCAACAGTTCTATGCCCACGCCCTCGCTGCGGCTGATGACCAACACCGACTACCGCTATCGCGGATGACCGGATGGGATATCAGCCCCTTCGAGGCGGACGGGCTGCGGGTCAGTCGGCTGCGGCCACCGCAGGAGAAAGAGTCGCCGCGTCAGGGCGAGGATCCGAACGATTGCCGCTCGTGCGAGCGACGGGACGAAGGCATCTGGCTCGACGAGCATTGGCGGCTGACGCGCATCGAGCGGGTGGGCGTGCCCCTCGTGCTGATGCTGCACCCACGCGATCACCACGACTTGGCCGACCTACCCGACGCGTTGGCGTCCGAACTGGGCGTGCTTACCTGTCATATTGCGCGGCATATCGAAGCGCGGCCGAATATCAGTCGGGCCCACGTCTATCGCATCGGCGACGGCGGTGCGCATCTGCACATGTGGTTCTTCGCGCGACCCAGTGGTCAGGCCCAGCTGTACGGGTCGTGGCTGGTCGTGTGGGACGACCTGCTCCCGGAGTATCCGGATGAGGTCGCCGACGAGGATGCCGACGCGGTCGCTGACGCACTCCTGCGCTCGTACGGGGGTCAGCGACCTGAGCGGTGAGCGAACGGCCGGATGAATGTGACGGGCGGAGGGCGCAGCTCAGCGGTGCTGTCCGGCCTTCACCATCGTCAGTGTCTGCTCGATCCGCGAGCGACGAGTTTCCTCGCGCTTGGCCTCACCGACCCAGCGGGCGAACTCCTTACGGTGTGAGGCAGCCAGCCCGTCGAACGCCGCTCGAGCAGCCGGGTCGCCGTCCAGCGCCGCACTAAGCTCAGCCGGGACATCGACCGGTCGCGGGTCGGCGTCGAGCTCGATCTCGGCGTGCACGTCCTGTCCGATCTCGACCCCGAGGTCGCTGCGAAGTTTCCTGCTCAGGCCGACCAGGTTCTCGCCGCCCATCCGGCCGACCCGGGCCGGCACGGTGGCGCCGTTGATCGTGACCGTGACGGCCGGCGTCTTGGTCGCACCACCGAGAGCGGCCACTTCTTCATCGCTGAGCACGATGGCAGCGGCCGGGCCGCGTGGTTCCAGCCGGGTCGCGAGGCGAAGTGGACGCGGCTGATTCGGCATTCGCCGATGATACGAAGGGCCACTTTGCGCACGAATGCGACGTCCCGACGCGGTGATCGCCGATCTTGGCCAAGATCACCCAGACGGAACACAGCCGCAGTTCGTACTGTGTCGCCATGGCACCCGCCGAGGGCACGCCGGCGCCGCCGCGGGCGGTGCGCTGGCCGTTGGTCGCCGCCGGCGTGGTGATCTTGGCGCTGGTGGTGGCGGTGGCCGTGTTGGCCGTCCGCGGCGGATCGGATCCGAAGGCCGCACCGACAGCATCCCCGTCAGCCTCGCCGACCAGCTCGCCCACCCCGACCGTCAGCCAGATCTACCAGCGCGTCGGCCCGTCGGTCGCGGTGGTGCGCACAGCGGGCGGGGCGCTGGGATCCGGCGTGATCGCCTCGACCAGCGGCGCGGTCGTGACCGCCAATCATGTGATCGCCGACGGCACCGCGATCACGATCATCTTCGCCGACGGCACCCAGTCCAGCGCGACCGTCGCGTCGACCGACCCGGCCAGTGACATCGCGGTACTCGCACCGGCCACGCTTCCCCAACCGATCGTGCCGGCGACGATCGGCGGCAACGCCGCCGTCGGCAGCGCGGTGGTGGCGATCGGCAATCCACTCGGACTCACCTACAGCGTCTCCGCCGGCGTCGTGTCCGGTCTCGACCGCACGGCCAAGACCGACAGCGGCCAGTTCAGCGGCCTGATCCAATTCGACGCGTCGGTGAATCCGGGCAGCTCCGGCGGCCCGCTGCTCGACGGGAAGGGCAACGTGATCGGCATCGTCATCTCGATCGCCGACCCCGGCGGCATCGACGCCTTCGCCGGCATCGCCTTCGCCGTGCCGATCGGCGCCGCGCTCGGCGGCGGGGGTGGCGGAGCCGGCAACGGGAACGGACCGCAGATATGACCTCAGCTCACCCGCACCGACCGGCCGGAGGACGACCGATGACCAATAGCGCCACCAATCCGCTCGAGCAGGTGTTGTTCGAGGTCAAACGCACGATCGTCGGACAGGACATCCTGCTCGAACGGATGGCGATCGGATTGCTGTCCGGCGGTCACCTCCTCGTCGAAGGGGTGCCGGGCCTGGCCAAGACTCTCGCTGTCCGCTCCCTCGCGGCCGCGATCGGTGGTCAGTTCCAGCGCATCCAGTTCACCCCCGACCTCGTGCCCGCGGACCTCACCGGCACCCGGATCTATCGGCAGCACACCGGTGAGTTCGAGACATCCCGGGGTCCCGTCTTCGCCAACCTGCTGCTGGCCGACGAGATCAATCGCGCACCGGCGAAGGTGCAGAGCGCGCTGCTCGAGGTCATGCAGGAACGACAGGTCACGATCGGTCGAGAGACGTTCGCGGTGCCGAACCCGTTCCTGGTCATGGCGACGCAGAACCCGATCGAGTCGGAGGGCACCTATCCGCTGCCCGAAGCCCAGGTCGACCGGTTCATGCTGAAAGTGGTCGTGCGGTATCCAACGATGCCCGAGGAGCACGCCATCGTCGAACGGGCCCTGCACCCGGGCCCAGGCCCGCAGGCGATCCTGCAACCGGACGATCTCGTACGGATGCAGGAGCAAGTCGGCCAGGTGTACGTCGACCCGGCCGTGGTCGAGTACGCGGTCCGGCTGGTGACAGCCACCCGTGAGCCCGGCCAGGTCGGCCTGGGCGACCTCGCCCATTACGTCACCTATGGCGCGAGCCCCCGGGCGTCCATCGCTTTGTTGCTGGGAGGACGAGCGTTGGCGTTCCTGCGCGGGCGTGACTACGTATTGCCCCAGGACGTCTCCGAGCTGGCCCTGGACGTGTTGCGTCACCGGTTGGTGCTGTCCTACGAGGCGCTGGCCGACGACATCGACCCGGACACGATCATCACGGGAGTCCTGAAGGCCGTGCGGGCTCCCGAGGTCGTCCTGCAGGGCCGCTGATCAGCGATGACGACTGCACCGGATCGGCTGCTGCTCCGCCTGGAGTGGCGGGTGCTGCGTCGCGTCGACGGCCGCATCCAGGGCAGCTATCGCACGCCCTATCGCGGCTCGGGCCTGGACCTGGCCGGACTGCGTGACTACACCGAGACCGACGACGCCCGGCACATCGACTGGAACGCGACCGCGCGGCTGAACAGCGCGCAGGTCCGCCAGTTCGCCGAGGACCGCGACCTCACAGTCTGGCTGGTACTCGACCGGTCGGCGTCCATGGGCGCCGGTGCGCCCGGCCGAGGTAAGAGCGACCTGCTCAGCGAGTTGGCGTTGGTATTGGGGCGGCTGTTCGGTCGCGGTGGCAATCGCGTCGGCGCCGTGTTGCACGACGGCGGCACTGCTCGCATCGTCCCG
>JAFAWL010000276.1 GCA_019241805.1 Actinomycetota bacterium | reverse complement strand
CGGCGATCTTGAGTTGCGCCGTCGTACAACCGTTGACGGTCGCCGCCGCGGGCGAGGACGCCGACGGCGGGGCGGTCGAGCCGGCCGAACTGGTCGAGGGTGTCCCGGAGGTCGTCGCCGATCGGCTGGACGGACGCGACGGCGGCGGACTGGTAAGAGCCGGCGAGCTGGACAGGCTACTTGCCGTCGCTCCGGAGGACCCACTGGCGGCGGCTCGGACAGTCAACACGATCAGGACGATCGCGGCAGCTCCGGAGATCAGCACCAACACGCGGCGGCGCCAGTAGACGCCGGGAGGCAGCGAACCGACCGGATGCATCATGTCGCCGGTCACGGTAGTCGAGCCGAAGCGGAAAATTCCGCTCGCCGGGCCGGAAGGCGCCCCTTGTCACAGCCGGTCCGAATGCGACCGTGTCCTGCCGCCCTCGGATGCGACGATGGCCAGGTTATGGATCTCGCCGCGACGCTGCTGCCGTGGTACGCCCACCATGCGCGCAAGCTGCCCTGGCGGGAGGCCGATGCCGGCCCGTGGGCGGTACTGGTCAGCGAGTTCATGCTGCAACAGACTCCGGTGGCACGGGTACTCCCCGTCTACGCCGAGTGGCTCACCCGCTGGCCGACGCCGACGACGCTCGCCGGCGATACCCCGGGCGCCGCGGTGCGGATGTGGGGCAAGCTGGGCTACCCCCGACGCGCGTTGCGGTTGCATGCCGCCGCAACGGTGATCCGCGATCGCTTCGGCGGTTCGGTGCCGAGTGAGGTCGACCAGCTGCTCGGCCTGCCCGGGGTCGGCGAATACACGGCCCGGGCCGTCGCCGCTTTCGCCTTCGGGCAGCGGGTGCCCGTCGTCGACATCAACGTGCGCCGAGTCGTCGCTCGCGCCGTCCACGGACAGGCCCAGGCCGCACCACCCTCGGCTCGACGTGATATGGCCGAGGTGCAGGCGATACTGCCGGCCGCCGCCGCGGACGCGGCTCGGTTCAGTGTCGCGATCATGGAGTTCGGCGCACTGACATGCACCGCCCGGCGGCCGGCGTGTTCGGACTGCCCGCTGCACTCGCAGTGCGCCTGGCTGCGGGCGGGATCTCCGACCTACACCGGTCCGGTCGCTCGCCCCCAGCGCTTCACCGGCACGGACCGCCAGGTGCGCGGGCTGTTGCTCGACGTGCTGCGCGAGACCGACGGACCCGTATCCGCGGCCGCACTGGACGTCGCGTGGTCCGAGCCGGGGCAACGAGCCCGCGCACTCGACTCCCTAGTGGCTGACGGACTGATCGATCCGTTGTCTGACGGTCGCTACGCGCTGCCAGGACACGTCACCGCGAACTGAGCGGCACCACCGGCGCGACGGCGCGGTGCGGTCACACCAACAAACCGGGCCGCCGTCCTGATGGACAGCGGCCCGGTCGTCGTTGCTACTCCGTCGGCTTACTACTCCGTCGTCTTACTACTCCGTCGTCTTACTACTCCGTCGTGGCGTCGCCGACTACGGCGAGATCGGGCACCGGGGAGGGTTTGACCTCGCCCCGGAAGGTGAAGACCTGCTTGCCGTCGTCGCCCTCGGCGGCGTCGACGACGACGATCTGGCCCGGCTGCAGTTCGCCGAACAGGATCTTCTCCGACAGCGTGTCCTCGATCTCGCGCTGGATGGTGCGACGAAGCGGTCGCGCACCCAGAACCGGGTCGTAGCCCTTCTTGGCCAGCAACGACTTCGCCGCCGGCATGAGCTCCAGCCCCATGTCCTTGTTGCGCATCTGCGTGTCGAGGCGGGCGATCATCAGGTCGACGATCGCGACGATCTCGGCTTCCGAGAGCTGGTGGAACACGATGATGTCGTCGATGCGGTTGAGGAACTCCGGCCGGAAGTGCTGCTTGAGCTCGTCGTTGACCTTCTGCTTCATCCGCTCGTAGTTCGATTCGGTGTCGTTAGAGGCCTGGAAGCCCAGGTTTACCGCCTTAGACACATCACGCGTGCCGAGGTTGGTCGTCAGGATCAGAACGGTGTTCTTGAAGTCCACGATCCGACCCTGACCGTCGGTGAGCCGGCCATCCTCCAGCACCTGCAGGAGCGTGTTGAAGACATCCGGGTGCGCCTTCTCGACCTCGTCGAACAACACGACGCTGAACGGCTTGCGACGCACCTTCTCGGTCAGTTGACCGCCCTCGTCATAACCGACGTAGCCCGGAGGCGCACCGACCAGGCGCGAGACCGTGTACCGGTCGTGGAACTCGGACATGTCGAGCTGGATCAACGCGTCGTCGTCACCGAACAGGAACTCGGCCAGCGCCTTGGACAGCTCGGTCTTTCCGACGCCCGACGGGCCGGCGAAGATGAACGAGCCACCGGGCCGCTTGGGGTCCTTCAGACCGGCCCGGGTACGCCGGATGGCCTGCGAAACCGCCTTGATCGACTGTTCCTGGCCGACGACGCGCTTGTGCAGTTCGTCCTCCATGCGAAGCAGCCGCGCAGTCTCCTCCTCGGTGAGCTTGAAGACCGGGATACCGGTCCAGATCGCGAGCACCTCGGCAATCTGCTCGTCGTCGACCTCAGCGACCACGTCGAGGTCGCCGGCTTTCCACTCCTGCTCACGCGTGGCCTTCTCGGCCAGCAGCGTCTTCTCCTTGTCGCGCAGCGACGCCGCCTTCTCGAAGTCCTGCGCGTCGATCGCGGATTCCTTCTCACGACGGACCTCGGCGATGCGCTCGTCGAACTCACGCAGGTCCGGCGGCGCGGTCATGCGACGGATGCGCATGCGCGAGCCGGCCTCGTCGATGAGGTCGATCGCCTTGTCCGGCAAGAATCGGTCGCTGATGTAGCGATCGGCCAGGCCCGCCGCCGCGACCAGCGCGGAGTCGGTGATCGACACCCGGTGGTGCGCCTCGTAGCGGTCGCGCAGACCCTTCAGGATCTCGATGGTGTGCGCGACGGTCGGCTCGCCGACCTGCACCGGCTGGAAGCGCCGCTCGAGCGCGGCGTCCTTCTCCAAGTGCTTGCGGTACTCATCCAGCGTGGTCGCGCCGATCGTCTGCAGCTCGCCGCGAGCGAGCATCGGCTTGAGGATCGACGCCGCGTCGATGGCGCCCTCGGCCGCACCGGCTCCCACTAGGGTGTGGATCTCGTCGATGAACATGATGATGTCGCCGCGGGTGCGGATCTCCTTGAGCACCTTCTTCAGGCGCTCCTCGAAGTCACCGCGGTAGCGGGAACCGGCGACCAACGAGCCGAGGTCGAGCGTGTAAAGCTGTTTGTCCTTCAGCGTCTCGGGCACTTCGCCCTTGACGATCGCCTGGGCCAGGCCCTCGACGACGGCGGTCTTGCCCACGCCGGGCTCGCCGATCAGCACCGGGTTGTTCTTGGTGCGCCGGGACAGCACCTGCATGAGGCGCTCGATCTCCTTCTCGCGCCCGATCACCGGGTCGAGCTTGCCCTCACGGGCGGCCTGGGTGAGGTTGCGGCCGAACTGGTCGAGCACCAGGGACGTCGACGGAGTCGATTCCGAAGCCGTGCCGGCCGGCTCCTTGCTCTGATAGCCGTTGAGCAGCTGGATGACCTGCTGGCGGACCTTGTTCAGGTCGGCACCGAGCTTGACCAGCACCTGGGCCGCGACGCCCTCGCCCTCACGAATGAGGCCGAGCAGGATGTGCTCGGTGCCGATGTAGTTGTGACCGAGCTGCAGCGCTTCACGCAGGCTGAGTTCCAGGACCTTCTTGGCCCGGGGCGTGAACGGGATGTGACCGGACGGGGCCTGCTGACCCTGCCCGATGATCTCCTCAACCTGCTGACGCACGGCATCCAAGGAGATACCGAGAGATTCCAAAGCCTTGGCGGCGACACCCTCGCCCTCGTGGATGAGGCCGAGCAGGATGTGCTCCGTGCCGATGTAATTGTGGTTGAGCATCCGCGCCTCTTCTTGGGCGAGGACGACAACCCGACGCGCGCGGTCGGTGAACCTCTCGAACATCTGCCAGCTCCTTCCGCGCCTGCAGTGCGGCGACGCCTTCAACTCTAGTCCCACCTCGGTACATGTTAGGTCTCGGTTTGGTGGGTAGCTCGCCGGTGCCGTCGCGACGCGCGACTCGGGCACATGGGTTTCAACGCGGCCGCCGCCCGGGTGATGCCCGCGTCCGCCGGCAGCGAACGCCCGCCGGCGGTGACGACCGACAGATAGGCGCCGGCCCCAAGGCAAGGCGACTCAGGTGAGGGCGACTCGGGTGAGGGCGACTCAGGTGAGGGCGACTCAGGTGAGGGCGGCTCAGGCGACGGCGGAGTGATACGCCTCGACGATCGCGCTGGGGATCCGACCCCGATCACTCACTGTGTGACCGTTCGTACGCGCCCACTCCCGGATGGCCTGCAGTTGCTCGCGGTCGACCCGCGCCGGGGTCCGGCCCGACCGCACCGGCGTAGGCGCAGGGCGCGCGGCTCGACCGGCTCGACGGGCGTGACCGATGTATTTGGCCAACGCCTCGCGCAGGGCCGACGCGTTGGAAGCCGAGAGATCGATCTCGTAGGAATTGCCGTCGAGAGCGAATGTGACCGTTTCATCGGCCGGTCCACCGTCGATGTCGTCGACGAGCAGGACCTGGATCTTCTGCGCCATGGCGCGGAGCTCCTCCGAACTGGATCGAGCAGGGATTCGGGCCCGGCGGGCCGACCCATGCGGGATTCCGACTGGCCGGAGCATAGCCGACGAAAGTGGCGCCGGTCCGATCAGAGCGGCTTGATCAGCGGGAAGAGGATCGTCTCGCGAATTCCTTTGCCGGTCAGCAGCATCACCAACCGATCGACGCCGAGCCCTACCCCGCCGAGCGGGGGTGCCCCGTACTCCAGCGCCCGCAGGAAATCCTCGTCCAGCTCCATCGCCTCCGGATCGCCCTGGGCTGCGGCCAAC
>JAFAWL010000049.1 GCA_019241805.1 Actinomycetota bacterium | reverse complement strand
CCGAGCCTTGGCAGAGCGACCGGCAGACACCTCTGACCCACTCATTCTGTCAGTACGTCGTCCGCGACGGCCGGCCGTTGGTGATCGAGGACGCACGCCTGGACGAGCGGTTGCGCGACAACCTCGCGATTACTGATCTCGGCGTCGTCGCCTACGCCGGCTTCCCCTTGCGCGACGCGACCGGACAGGTCGTCGGATCGCTTTGCGCGATCGACACCCAACCCCGTGGCTGGACGCCCGCGCAGCTCTCGATCCTGGAAGATCTCGCCCACGCTGCCAGCACCGAGCTGCAGCTGCAGGCGGCTCCTTCCGGCCGGGAACTGAACGACAACGCCCATCGAGCCAGCGTCCTGCTCGAACTCAGCGAGGCGCTGGCCGACACCGTCACCCTGGCCGACGTGGCGGCCGCACTGCAGACTGTCGGCGAGCAACAACTGGGCTGCAACCACGCCGGGATCTGGGTGCTGCCCGCCGGGAGTCGCACCGGCGATCTGCGATACGCCGACCACCCACGGCGTCGCTGGCGCCAGGCTGAGCAGCGGCAGGTGCTGCCCGCCGACGACACCAATCCAATCGGCGCGCCCCTGGTCGGCCGTCGGCCGTTGGTCTATCGCGACCGGGCCGAGCAGGACGCCCAGTTCCCGCAGCTGGCCGGGCCGCCCCAGGACGGCGACGGTCAGGCGCGGGTGTTCATGCCCTTGACCGTCAGCGGCGAACCGCTCGGCACCCTGGCCCTGCTGTGGGCCGAACCGCGCGAGTTCACCGATCAGGATCGGATCACGATCGCCGCCCTGACCTCCTACACCGCGCATGCGGTGCACCGCGCGCAGCTCCTACAGGATCGGACGACGGTTGCCGCCACCCTGCAGGCATCCATGCTCAGCGCACTGCCGCAGCCCGACGACCTCGAACTGGCCGCCCGTTACCGCCCGGCCACGGCCTACGACCAGGTCGGCGGTGACTGGTACGACGCGGTGATCATGCCGAGCGGCACCACCAACCTCATGATCGGCGACGTGATGGGGCACGACATCCACGCCACCGCCGCCATGGGTCAGCTGCGCAGCATGCTCCGGGCGTTGGCCTGGGCCCTGGACGATCCGCCGTCGACGAACGTCAGCCGGCTCGACCAGGCCATTCACGACTTCGGCCTGGACACGATGGCCACGCTGATCCTGGCGCGCATCGAGCAGAGCGCGGCCGATCACGCCGCCGGCCTGCGGCAGTTGCGGTGGACCAATGCCGGGCACCTGCCGCCGTTGCTCCTGCCGGCTGATGGTCCGGCGCGCCTGCTGGCCGAGCACGAGCGGGCCGACCGGATCCTCGGAGCAACCGTTCGCGGCCCCCAGCGCCAGGACCGCAGCACCCCCATCCCGTCGGGCGCGACCCTGCTCCTCTACACCGACGGTCTGGTCGAACGGCGTACCGACGGCATCTCGGCCGGTCTCGATCGACTACGAGCAGCTGCCGAAGCCAATCGCGAACGACCGCTCGACCAGTTCCTCGACGCCGTCTTGCAGCACATGCTCGGCCAGACCCCGACCGACGACGACACGGCACTGTTGGCCGTGCGCTTCCATCCGCAGTCCTGACCCGCTCCCGGCCGCTCGACACCGGGCGACACGCCGATCGAGATCCGGCGCACAGGAAACGCAGAGCGCGTCACGCTCGGTGAAAGGGCTTGCTGACGATACGGTGCGAACGGTCGGCCGGGCCGCGCACCTCCCGAGGGCTGCGCAGCCCGGCCGGCTGCAACTCAGGCTGCCTTCACTCGGCCGCCCCGCGCGGAGCTCGCGCCGAGCTCGCGTTCGCCGGACGAGTCCGCCCTGCGTCGGGCCGTGCGGGTCAGGTTGGCCAGCCCTAGGGCGATCACAGCCATCCCGAGTCCGAGCACTATGGATTTCCCGGCCAGGGCCAGGTAGCCACCACTCGCCTCAGGGTCGACGAACGGGTACGGGTACCAGCCGGCGACCGGGCCCCGGACGAGGCTGTAGCCGAGGTAGGCGACCGGTAGCCCCAGCCATTGCAGCGCTTGCCGCCGAGTGATCTCACGCGCCGCCGGCACGAGCAACCAGTCGAGCAGCACGGCGAGTGGCAGCACGACGTGCAACACCTCGTTGATCCAGGCATGACTAATCGCGACTGCGACCGAGCGCAGCAACACGTTGTAGAGCAAACTGGTGACGACCATGCAGAGCACCATCGCGCCGCGCATGTCGTCCAGGCGAGCCGCGATGTTCGGCCGGGCGCCGAGTGTGATCAGCAGACCACCGGCGAGGATGTTCGACAGGATCGTGAAGTAGCTGAAGAAGTTCGCGGCGGGGAAGCCGTGCTGACCGATCGTGATGGCGGCCTGGTAGCCGACGGCGAACAGCCCGAATGCTCCCACGGTGATTCGAGCCACGCGCAGCCGTCCGTCGCCGGCCGATAGGGCTGTCTGAAATCTTGTCGTACGCGTCGCGCTGCGCTTGATGGTGATCATGACGGGCTCCTTCGGATGCGGTTGCGATCACTGATCTGATTTTCCGGCCGCATACCCGGTAGGGGTATCCGTGAGTCGGATGATCATGGAGGGGACGGCGTGTCGGCCGATCGGACGACTCGTAGGGCTGCCCTTTGTCGTCTCGCGCCCACTAGGTTGCTGCCATGAACGTTGCTCTCAGCATCGTCGTGCTTCTGCTGTTCGTGTTCCTGGTCGGCAAGCTCTGCGGTCGGATACTCGGCGTGCGGCTGGGCCGCTGGCGCGGATTCCTGGTCGGCATCATCGGTTGGTTAGTGGGTGTAGCCGCGACGGTGGTCGTGCTCGGTCACAAGGCCGGCGACGGCTGGGAACTAACGATCAAGGGTCTGGATCAGACGTTGATCGCAATAGGCGTCATCTTGTTCGTCGGGGTACTGGCGGCGATGCCCACGGCGATCGTGCTCGACGTGCTGACTCGTCGGCCGATCTCGGTCAAGCCGCGGCGCCGGCGCCGCCGATTTCTGCGCCCGATCCGTACCGCCAAGGCGGCCTTGGCGCCCTACAGCCGGCTGCGAGAGGTGGCCGGTAATGCCCGGCGGGCCAACCTCTTGCAGTTGCGTTACGCGTCCGCCTCAGCGCTGCAGTCGCCCGACTTCGCCGTCAAGATCCGGTCCGTGCTGGAAGAGTCGGGCGGCATGCTCGTCAAGTTCGGGCAGATCGCCTCGACGCGGACCGACATCCTGCCCGACACGTTGACCGACGAACTGGCCAAGTTGCGGGCCGACGCGCGACGGGTCGACGAGACCGGGGTGCGCGGCGTCTTGGAGGCCGAACTGCCCGCGCACGTCGACGAACTGTTCGGCTCGTTCGAATGGACGCCGCTGGCGGCCGCCTCCATCGGCCAGACCCATCGGGCCACCCTGACCAACGGTGAGCGAGTGGTCGTGAAGGTCCAACGACCCGGCATCGACGAGGTGATTGCTCGGGATGCCGCCGTGCTGCGACTTGTCGCGCGGCAGTTGGAGCGACGGGTGG
The DNA here is from genome assembly GCA_019241805.1 of Actinomycetota bacterium. Lineage (GTDB taxonomy): Bacteria > Actinomycetota > Actinomycetes > Mycobacteriales > Jatrophihabitantaceae > JAFAWL01. Next base: position 6,539 of record JAFAWL010000049.1, on the reverse strand, counting down.
AGGCCGCCCGAGCCATCGGCCTGCGGGCGCTGGCCGAAGAGTTGATCGCCGGCGTGGAGAAGGAACTGGACTACGTCCACGAGGCCGTTGTCGGTATGAAGCTGCGCGAGCAACGCGCCCACGACGTCGGGATAGCGGTCCCCGGCGTACATCCGAGCTTGTCGACCGGCCGAGTGCTCGTCATGGACGAAGTACCGGGCCGCTCTACCGCGGACGCCGCTGCCCTCGACGAATCGCCCGTAGCCCGACCGGAATTGGCCCGGCGGCTGCTATCGTCCTTCCTCGGTCAGGTGCTGCAAGACGGCCTGTACCACGCCGATCCGCACCCCGGAAACATGATGATCGACTCGGCGGGCACGATCTGGTTGCTCGACTTCGGGTCGGTCGGGCGACTCGATCCCATTGCGCTGGAAGGTCTACGAGGAATCGCGATCGGTGTCGCCGCGCAGGACGCCGGAGTGCTCGTACGAGCCGTGCGGGATCTCGCCGGGGGTGACGGTCTGACCGACCTTCGTGCGCTCGAAACCGATCTGGCCGGCCAACTCGCGCACGCCAACGGCAGCGGCATCGACCCGGCGATGATCACTCAGGTGCTGGCGATCATGGACCGGCACGACCTACGACCGCCGGCCACGATCACCTTGCTGGCTCGCGCATTGCTCACGATCGAAGGCACGCTCAAGATCATCGACCCGGCGTTCGACCTGGCCACTACGAGTCAGGAGATGGTGAATCAGGATCATCGAGGGGCGTTCGGAACACCGCAGGAGATTCTGCAACGCGAGGTTCTGCGCGTATTGCCCTCACTGCGGACGTTGCCCGATCACGCCGAGACGATCGCGAGCCAGCTCAGACTCGGGCGGCTCAGTGTGCGCACCGAGCGTTTCGCCGGACGGGATCGCGAGGTCGTCGAGGATTGGATCGATCGCATCGCCCTGGTGGCGATCGGTGGCTTCGGGGTGATCGCAGCGGCGATCGTGTTGTTCGCCGCTTCGATGACCAGCAACCGCGACCTGGAGGTCACGCTCCGCATCCTCGGCTTCGGCGGCCTGCTGCTGTGCTCGGTGCTGCTCATGAGAGTGGCCGCCGGTGCGCTGCGCCGCAACCTGATCCGGCGCGACTGATGGTCAGCCCGCCGGCTGATCCGTCCGCCGCCGCGGGCCCGGTAGGCACCTACCCGACCGGTCTGACCGCGGCCGAGGTGGCGGACCAAGTCGCTCGGGGCCGCACCAACGCCACGGACACTCGGACCAGCCGAACCGTGAGCGAGATCGTTCGGGCCAACGTGCTGACACCGTTCAACGGCCTGCTGGTCACGTTGTTCGTTGTCATTCTCGCCACTGGACGTTGGCAGAACGGGTTGTTCGGCGGTGTCGTGATCGCCAACTCGGCGATCGGCATCTTTCAGGAGCTGCGGGCCAAGCGCACGCTGGATCGGCTCGCAGTGATCACCGCGCCGCACGCCCGCGTGATCAGGGATGGCAACGTCCACGATGTCGTCGTCGCCGATGTGGTGCTCGACGACCTACTCGTCCTTCGCTCGGGCGACCAGGTGCCCGCTGATGGCGTCGTCGCCGTCTCGGACGGCCTCGAGATCGACGAATCGCTACTCACCGGCGAATCCCATGCCATCACCAAACAGCCCGGCGACGACGTGAGATCGGGCTCGATCGTGGTAGCCGGTAGCGGTTATGCGCAGGCGAGCGGCGTCGGCGAGGACGCCTACGCCGCGAGGATCGCCCGCGAGGCGCGCCGCTTCACGGTCGCCGCCTCAGAGTTGATCACGGGCACCAATCGGCTGTTGCGCTGGATCTCTCTCATCATGGTCGTTGTCGGCCCGATCCTGTTATGGAGCCAGTTCCGCAGCAAGGACAACGAGACGTGGCGCGAGGCCGTCACCGGCACCGTGGCTGCGCTGGTTGGGATGGTTCCCGAAGGGCTCGTCCTGTTGACCAGTCTCGCCTTCATGGTGGCCACCGTGACCCTCGCCCGTCGCAACACTTTGGTACAGGAATTGCCGGCGGTCGAAGGGCTCGCCCGAGTCGATGTCGTGTGCCTGGACAAGACCGGCACTCTCACTTACGGCGATCCGCGCTATGACCGGATCGAGATCCTCGATGTCGCCGAGGCCGACGTGCGCGAAGCGGTCGCGCTGCTCTGCAGCCTCGGCGAAGCCAACGCGACGGCCCAAGCGCTGCAGGACGAGTTCGAATCAACGTCGTGGCGCGCAGGCGGATCCGTGCCGTTCTCGTCCGCCCGGAAGTGGTCGGCCGTCACGGCCGTAGGGCATGGCAGTTGGATCTTCGGCGCCCCTGAGTTCGTGCTGCCCAGCCCGCAAGGTGCGGCGCAGCGGCAGGCTCGCGCGCGCGCCGACGAGCTCGCCGCCGAGGGGCGCCGGGTCCTGCTGCTCGGACAAACCGACCGCGACGACCAGGTCGGTAATGAGCTGCCGCTGCCGCTCGGCCTGACGCCGGCCGCCTTGGTGATCCTGGCTGAGCGGATCCGCGAAGATGCCGCGGACACATTGCGCTACTTCACCGAACAAGGTGTCGCGCTCAAAGTCATTTCCGGCGACAACCCCCGAACGGTTGGGGTCGTCGCGGCCGAGGTCGGTCTGCCTGGCGTCGCCGGAGCCATCGACGCGGTCGACGCCGCGGCGCTGCCTGAGGACGTCGCCGAGCTCGCCGCGGTGTTGGATCGCAGCAGTGTATTCGGTCGGGTCACGCCGCATCAGAAGCGCGCCATGGTGGCCGCACTGCAATACAGCGGCCATGTCGTCGCAATGACCGGCGACGGCGTCAACGATGCGCTCGCGCTCAAGGACGCCGACATCGGCATCGCCATGGGCAACGGCTCGGCCGCTACTCGGGCGGTCGCGCAATTGGTGCTACTCGACGGACGATTCCATCACCTGCCACGCGTCGTCGCCGAGGGCCGGCGCGTCATCGCCAACATCGAACGGGCCGCGAACCTGTTCCTCGTCAAGAACATCTATTCACTCGTCCTGGCCTTGATTGTCGCGGTGACCAGCGTGGCCTATCCGTTGGCGCCGATCCAGTTGACCCTGATCTCCACGGTGACCATCGGAGTGCCTGGCTTCGTGCTCGCGTTGGGCCCGAACAGCCGGCGTTACGTTCCAGGATTCCTGCGTCGGGTGCTGCGATTCTCGATCCCGACCGGTGTCATCACCGGGGTCGCCGCCTACCTCGGGTATCAGGCTGTCCGCGTCTTCGAATCACATCCGGACGTCGCGGCCGCTCGGACCGCGGCCGCGCTCGTCGTCCTTGTCGTGTCGCTCTACACCTTGCTGGTCCTGGCCCGTCCGCTGAAGCCGTGGAAGCTAGGACTGGTCGTGCTCATGGCCGGTGCTGTCGCCCTCATCGCCGTCATTCCCCCGCTGGCGCACGGCGTTTTCCTGCTCGATCTCAGCGTCGGGCGGGTGTCCGTCGCGATCGTGCTCGGGGTCGCCGGCGCAGTGTTGGTCGAGGTGGCCTACCGAACCGTCGGCCTGGCAGTCCCGCGGGCCGAGCCCCCGGCGCGGACGGAGCAGGACGTGCGAGCCGAGGTTGATCCGGGGCTCGACGACAGCCCCTCGCCATAGCAAGAACCGCTACCTGTCCGCGCCGTTCGGAGGGCGCCGTTTGCGCACCCGGCCGGCGGGTGGAACCGGATGACCGCGTCCAGAAGAAAACGACACGACCGTTGTCGGAGGCGCGGACGATGCTGGGCATAAAGCTCCGCTCGGAAAGGTTCACCTCGTCATGCGAAAGTGGCTCCCGCTGCTCACCGTCTGCCTCGGCACGTTCATGTTGTTAGTCGACGTCACCATCGTGAACGTCGCGCTGCCCGATATGGCAGCCGACCTCAGAACCTCATTCTCGTCGATGCAGTGGGTCGTCGACGCCTATGCCTTGATCCTCGCGGCGCTGGTACTGGGCGCGGGATCGATTGCCGACATCGTCGGCCATCGTCGCGCCTATATCGCCGGCCTGGCGCTATTCGCCGTGGCCTCGCTGGTGTGTGGGCTCTCGCCCAACTCCGGCGCGTTGGTGACCGCACGAGCGGTGCAGGGCATCGGCGCAGCGGCCATGTTCGCTACCACGTTCGCCTTGCTCAACAGCTCGTATTCGGGTCGCGACCGCGGCACTGCATACGGGATGTGGGGCGCGGTCGCCGGAGCGTCGGCGGCCATCGGCCCGATCGCGGGTGGACTGCTCACCGAGGGTTTGTCCTGGCGGTGGATCTTCTTCGTCAACCTGCCGGTGAGCGTGGTCGCGATCGCGCTCTGCCTGTTCGTCCTCTCCGACGTGCACCCGCCCACGACGGCCCGGGTCGACGTCGCCGGCATCCTGACCTTTACCGCCGCGGCGGCCGCGGTCACATACGCGATGATCGGGGCCAACGAGCATGGTTGGTCCTCCAGCGGCACCTGGTCGATGTTCATCGCCGCCGCGGTGCTGCTAGCCGTGTTCGTCACGATCGAATCACGCATCCGCCAACCCATGCTCGACCTCGCCCTGCTGCGCAACGGACCATTCGTCGGGATCCTGATCGGCGCGTTGATGCTGACCTTCGCGGCGTTCGCGTACTTCACATACACGTCCATCTGGCTGCAGTCGGTCCTCGGCCTGTCTCCGATCGAGGCGGGCCTCGTCGGCCTGCCGATGTCGGTGTCGGCATTCGCCGTGTCGGCCGCGATCGGGCGCTTCCTGCATCAGAGCCGACCGGGCCTGATCATCGGTTCGGGTCTGCTGCTCATCGGCGCAGGAGGTCTGCTCGGCGCGCTACTGGTGCACGGCTCGGCCCGCTGGCCCGAACTACTGCCGGGATTCTTCGTCGCCGGTATCGGCGTGGGCCTGGCAACGCCGACCTTGAGTTCGTCGGCGATGGGAGCGGTCGCGCCCCAGCGTGGCGGTATGGCGGCCGGTGCGATGAACACGACCCGTCAACTCGGATTCGCGTTCGGGATCGCCTTGCTCGGCAGCGTGTTCGCTGCTCGTGCCCAGAACCTGCTGACGGCTCACCACGTGCCGAACGCGGCCCGCGTGTCGACCGCGATCGCGGGTGGGCAGTCGCCGTATGTGCTGCACGGGGCGCCCGTCCCCGATCGAGCCGCCCTCGACCACGTCATTCATCAGGCGGCGGTGTCGGGCGTGCAGGCCAGCTTGCTCGTCGCCGGCATCGTGGGGGTGCTCGCCGGTGTTCTGGTGTTCGTGATGGTGCGCTCGCCACGGCCGGCCGACGCGCAGCCAGGACGGAGAGCGGCGCAGCCGCAGGCCGGGGGCACGACGCAGGCGGCGGTCGCGGCCGGCTGACACGGCACGTCCGTCGTACGGGCGTAGGGCCGAGTCGTCTGGCGTCGGGCAGAGTAGAGCCGTGCGCGAGATCGAGGCGGTGTATTTCGACATCGGTGAGACGCTGCTCGATCGAACGCGGGAGTACGCCGCCTGGGCCGATTTTCTGGGCCTGCCTCGGCACACGTTCTCGGCCGTCTTCGGAGCGATGATCGCCGCCGGTGTGGGCGTGCGGGACGTGATCGCCCGATTCCGTCCGGATGAGCCGTTCGAACGATTGCGTGAGCGGATCGAGGTGCCCCCGCTGGCCGAACGGGATCTCTATCCCGATGCGAGGCGCGCCCTCGCGGCGTTGCGCGCAGCCGACCGGCAGGTCGGTGTGATCGGCAACCAGCCATCAGGTGTGGGGGATGAGGTGCGCGCCTTGGCCTTACCGGCAGATGTGGTCCTGACCTCGGCCGACATCGGTGTCGCGAAGCCGGATCCGCGCTTCTTCGAAACCATCGTCGAACGGGCCGGGGTGTCGCCCGAGCGCATCGCCTACGTCGGCGACCAGATCGACAACGACGTCGTGCCGGCGCTCGCGGCCGGATTGCGGGCCATCCGGCTACGACGAGGTCCCTGGGGCCTGCTCACACCGCACGCCGATGTAGATCAGCGATGCCTGGCCGTGCTCGACTCCCTGGACGCGGTGGTGCCGGTCGTCACCGGCGAGTTCGTCCGCTAGTTCGGCGGCGGGGGCGCCGCCCTCGTGAACAACGCCCAGATGAGGGTCGCGCCGGCGGCCGCCGCCCCGCCGACCTGCGAGCCGATGGGCCAGTCGTGCGCCAGTTGGGACCAGATCGCGGCCACGACCTCAGAACCCGCGGGTGCGTTGCACGACCAGGTGGTCACCGTGGCCGTTCCGAGGACCTGGGTCGGTGCCGGAGTCTCGCACTGATCACGTGCCCGCCACGTTGCGATGATCGAGTCGAGCACGTCCTGGGCCGGTCTCAGGTCGCTCTTGCCGAGCAGCGCGTCATCCTGCGCGCCGACTCCGACGAGTACCGGTTTGGGCACCGCGGTTGTGCAGGTCGAGGTCGGAGGACCCTCGATGGCGGCGAACGCGGCGAACAACTCAGGTTCGTTGCACATGACCGAGAAGGCCATTTTCGCGCCGTTGCTGAAACCGATCAGATACGCGGTCGAGGTCGGCACGGCAGCTTCGAACTGCTGGGTGAGCGTGCGGATGAAACCGAGGTCGTC
>JAFAWL010000353.1 GCA_019241805.1 Actinomycetota bacterium | reverse complement strand
TCGTTCACAGACAGGGTCGTTCACAGACAGCGTCGTTCAGCGACTCGACGGCGGTCCGACCTCGCCGGCCCGCTTTCGCTGCTCGGTCCAGTCACGCATGCGCTGCGGATATCCGACCTTGGCCACCTCGTAAAGGGGGATGCCGTGTTTGCGGGCGAACGTGGCTGCACCGTGTTCCCCGCCGACCCGACGGCGCGTCCACTCGCCGGTTGCAGCAACCAGCACCAGTGTCGTCTCGGTAACGGCCGTCCGCGGTTCCACATAGCCCTCCACGCCGCTTCGGGTGGTTGCAAATGCAGTCAGGTGGTCGGTATCGGCAGAATTGGCAGTGCGCACGGTGCCTGGCCGTGACCGACGACGAAACAACGCCACCGCGTCCCTCCTCACGTCCTGGAAAGCCTGCCGGTAGCGGGCGAAGGCGTTTGATGATGCCACCGCCGGGCCACGAAGCAGCTGTGTGTCGGCAAGCGTGATCCCAGGCGCCGCACCCTGACGCGCCCCCGATCGCCGTTAGGGCAAGATGGACTGGCGAGCCGACCGCCGGATTCGCTGGCACTGCGTGGGAGACGTCGACGTGGCCGATCATGAGTCAGACATCGTCATTCTCGGTGGCGGAAGCGGTGGTTACGCGGCGGCATTGCGCTCGGCCGAACTAGGCAAGTCGGTCGTTCTCGTCGAGAAGGACAAGGTCGGGGGCACGTGCCTTCACCGCGGTTGCATCCCGACCAAGGCGCTACTGCACGCCGGTGAGATTGCCGACGCCACCCGCGAGAGCGCGCAATTCGGCGTCAACGCCACCTTCGAAGGCATCGATATGGCCGGCGTCCACAAGTACAAGGACGCCGTGGTCAGCAAGAACCACAAGGGCCTGCAAGGGCTGATCGCCAGCCGCGGCATCACCACGATCGAGGGTGAAGGGCGGCTCGTCGGCCCACGCACGGTTGCCGTCGGCGGCGACACCTTCACCGGCACCAACCTGATCCTCGCCACGGGCTCGTACTCCCGCACGCTGCCTGGACTCGATGTCGACGGTCGACGAGTGATCACCAGCGAGCACGCGCTGCAACTGGATCACGTGCCGGCGAGCGCCGTCATTCTCGGCGGCGGCGTCATCGGCGTGGAGTTTGCGAGTGCCTGGAAGTCCTTCGGCACCGACGTGACGATCGTGGAGGCACTGCCGCACCTGGTGCCGTTGGAGGACGAGGCCAACTCCAAATTGCTCGAACGGGCCTTCCGACGGCGTGGGATCAACTTCAAGCTCAACGCGCGGTTCGCCGGCGTAAAGCCGACCGACTCCGGTGTGCACGTGAGCCTGGAGGACGGCTCGACGATCGACGCCGAACTACTGCTGGTCGCCGTCGGTCGCGGGCCGGTGTCGGCCGATCTCGGCTACGAGCAGCAGGGAATCCGGCTCGAGCGCGGCTTCGTGATAGTCGATGAGTACTGCCGCACCGGAGTCGAGGGCGTCTACGCGGTCGGCGACCTCATCCCGACGCTGCAGCTCGCGCACCTGGGTTTCGCGGAAGGAATCCTCGTCGCGGAGCACATCGCCGGTCTGCCGGTGACGCCGATCGATATGGCCGGAGTCCCCCGGATCACGTACTCCTCGCCCGAGGTCGCCTCGGTCGGGCTGACCGAAACTCAGGCCGTCGAGAGGCTGGGTGCGGATCGGGTCACCACGGTGACCTACGACCTGTCGGGCAACGGACGCAGCGCCATCCTGCAGACGCGAGGCGCCGTCAAGCTCGTCGCCGAGATCGACGGCCCGGTCCTCGGCATCCACATCGTCGGCGACCGGGTCGGTGAGCTGATCGCCGAAGCACAACTGATCTACAACTGGGAGGCATTGCCCGCCGAGGTCGCGCAGCTGATCCACCCGCACCCCACGCAGTCCGAAGCCATCGGCGAGGCGCACCTGCTGCTCGCCGGTAAGCCGCTGCACGTACACGACTGAGAGCCGCCCGCCCGGGTGGCGCTGCTGATCGCCGCCCTCCGGGGTGGCAATGAAGGAGTAGCCGACATGCCGGTATCCGTGACGATGCCCCGCCTGGGTGAGAGCGTCACCGAAGGAACGGTCACCCGCTGGCTCAAGGCCGAGGGTGATCGGGTAGAGGCCGACGAGCCCCTACTCGAAGTGTCGACCGACAAGGTGGACACCGAAGTGCCTTCCCCGGCGTCGGGTGTGCTCACTTCGATCAAGGTTCGCGAGGACGAGACCGTCGACATCGGCGTCGAGCTAGCAATCATCAGTGACGGTGACGAATCGGCCGCGGCGTCGGCCCCAGATGCCGAGCCTGAGCCCGCGCCGGTTCAGGCTCCCGAGGCCGTCCCGTCGCCGGCCGCGGCGGCGCCCAGCCCGCCGGAACCGGTGACCCAGACGCCCGCCTCGCCGGATCCGGCGCCGGCCGCAACGCCGGCCGAGCTCACCTCGTCGGCACCAGCTCAGGTTGCCGCCTCCGCCCCTGCACCCTCCGCCCCTGCACCCTCCGCCCCTGCACCGCCCGCTCCGGCACCCCCCGCGGGGGCATCGTCCGCGCCAGCCGCGGCCGTATCAGCACCGTCCGCGCCGGCACCCTCCGCCCCTGCACCCTCGATCCCGACGGATTCGGCGGGCAGGCCCGCTGCCGACGACGAGGACGTCGCCGGGACGTACGTGACGCCGCTCGTCCGCAAACTTGCCAGCGAACGCGGCGTCGACCTCAACTCGGTCACGGGCACCGGCATCGGTGGGCGGATCCGTAAGGCCGACGTGCTCGCCGCGGCCGATCGGGCCGCGTCCGAGGCTGCCGACCGGACAGCCGCCGAGCAGGCGGCCCAGGCCAACGGAGCGCAGTCGGCCACCGCGGGTACCGCCGCTACCGGCCTGGCATCTGTTCGTGGGCGCACCGAGAAGCTGTCCCGGATGCGACAGGTGATCGCCGCCCGGATGGTCGAGTCACTTCAGGTCTCGGCCCAGCTCACGACCGTCGTGGAGGTCGACGTCACCCGCATCGCGCGCCTGCGCGCTCGGGCCAAGCGCGACTTCGAGCAGCGCGAGGGCGTCAAGCTGACGTTCCTGCCGTTCTTCGCCGTCGCGGCCATCGAGGCGCTCAAAGCCCACCCGGTGGTGAACAGCTCGATCGATCTCGAGCAGAAGACGGTCACCTACCACGACGCCGAGCACCTGGGCATCGCGGTCGACACCGAACGCGGTCTAGCCGTACCCGTGATCCACAACGCGGGCGACCTGAACCTCGCCGGGATCGCCCGCAAGATCGCCGACCTGGCCGACAGGACCCGCTCGAACCGGATCAGCCCGGACGAACTCGGCGGCGGCACGTTTACGTTGACCAACACGGGCAGTCGAGGTGCGTTGTTCGACACGCCGATCATCAATCAGCCGCAGGTCGCCATCCTCGGCACCGGCACGGTCGTGAAGCGTCCGGTAGTCGTGGACGACGAGGATCTCGGCGAGACCATCGCGATCCGCTCGATGATCTACCTCGCGCTCTCCTACGATCACCGCATCGTCGACGGTGCCGACGCAGCGCGTTTCCTCGGCACCGTGAAGAGCCGGCTCGAGGACGGAAACTTCGAGCGAGCTCTAGGGCTGAGTTGAGCAGCCCGAGCGGATGAGGATTCTGCTCGCGGGCGCATCGGGATTCATCGGTAGCGCGTTACACCGTTCGCTGGCATCTGACGGTCATGACGTGCGCGTGCTCGTGCGACGCGCGCCGACGAGGTCGAACGAGATCGAATGGCATCCCGATCGGGCCGAGCTGGCGTCGGGTGTCACCGACGGGTGTGACGTGGTGGTCTGTTTGTCGGGGGCCGGCGTCGGCGCTCGACGTTGGAGCGACGAGTACAAGCAGGTCATCCTGAGCAGTCGGATCGAGCCCGTCTCGACACTGGCCCGGTCCGTGGCGGGAAGCGGCACGCCGCTGATCTGTGCCTCCGCGGTCGGTTATTACGGCGACACGGGTGATCGCATCATTGATGAGAGCGCTCCGAGTGGCGACAGCTTTCTCGCCTTGGTCTGTCGCCAATGGGAGTCGGCGGCGGCGACCGCCTCCGACGCCGGAAGCCGAGTCGCCCATCTACGCACCGGATTGGTGCTCGGCTCCGGTGGCCTGCTCGCCCAACTGCTGCCGGTGTTCAAGCTCGGCGCCGGCGGCCGGTTGGGTGACGGCCGGCAGTGGATGCCCTGGATCTCGCTCACCGACGAGATCCGCGCGATCCGACACGTGATCGAACAGCCTGACCTCGCCGGGCCGGTCAACCTCACCGGGCCGGCGCCGGTGACCAATCGTGAGTTCAGCGCGGTCCTGGGTCGGGTGCTACGGCGGCCGGCGGTCATGCGGGTTCCGGCTCTGGCGCTGCGGGCCACCCTGGGCGAGTTCGCCGGCGAGGTACTCGGTGGCCAGCGGGCATTGCCGAAGCGATTGACTGATACCGGGTTCGGTTTCGAACACACCGACCTCGAGCCGGCGCTGCGTTCCGCGCTGGGCTAGACCGGCTCGTCAGGACATCACCTGCTGACCGCTGATCCGGTACTGGCCGCGGGCCTCCGGGGTGAGCACGATCCGTAGCCGAGCGCTGTTGCCGGGGCTCGCCGGCTCTCGTTGAGATCCGCAGACAAGGCTCGGGCCCGCGAGTGTCGCGTTGGTAGTCACGGTGATACTCCCGCCGGCATCGGTGGATGCCCGCAGGTCGGAGTACTCGGTCCGCAGCCCGGTCAGTGCGCAACCTGACGGGACGGCGGCGGTCAGTGAAGCCCGATCCTGCTCGAACAGCGGGTCGAGCGCATACACCTGCCGCAACAGTTCCGGATCACGGGTCGCGAATGCCCGATTGCGGAGGTCGTCGAGCCGGCGCAACTCGCGGGAGGCGATCTCAACCGGCGACGACCCGTCAACCGGCGAGGAGACGACCCCGGACGACGAGCCGGCCAGCGGCGACGTGTGAGCCAACGGCGACCTATGGGCCAGCGGCGACGAGTGAGCGGCGGCCGCCGAACCGTGAGCAAGGCGGATTGCGGCGAGAACCCCCGCCATCGCCAGCACAAGGGCAGCCAATACGACCAGCGTCCGACCCGAGAGTCGTCGCGGGTCGCGGGAGGTCTGCGACGGTCGCAGGGGGCGGACGTTGCCGGTCGCCGGATCGACCGCGCGCGTCGGAATCGGGTCGCCCGTCGTCCAACCCATGACCATGCGAGAGGAGTGCAGGTCGGTGTCCGGTGGCCTTGCGCGCCGACCACGCTTGACGGCGGCGTCGCTTGACCGATCCGGCGACGCTCGACCAGTGCTGGGCGAGGACGGACGCGCGAAGTCGGGCCGAGCCGCGGGCGCCGGACGCGCAGGACTGACCACGGCACCAAGCCGCGCCGCCCACGACCCTTGATTCGGCACCGCCCGTGCCGCCGAGACTGCGCCCGCAGACGTCCCCCCGCCGGTCCGGCGGTGTCGGCCAGGGCCGACGGGGGCAGGCGGTCGTTCGAGCATCGGACGGGGACCGCCGGCGCCCAGGTGCACCGGCTCCGGAGCCTGCGCCTGCCGCAACGCGAAGGTCAGATCGGTCATGGAACACCGTCGTTGCGGGTCCAACTCCAAGCCCGCCCACAGGGTCGGACCGAGACCAGCCGGTAACGCGGCCAGTCGTTCGGGCAGATCGCCGACGTCGCCCCGTCGAGCCCGGCCGGTCATCTCCGTCGCCAGATATCCCTGCCAAACCGGGATGCCGGTCAGAGCGTGCAGGGCGACCGCGGCTAGCGAAAACACGTCGCTAGCCGTAGTCGGCGCTCGGCCGGCGGCCACCACCGGGTCGATGTAGGCGGGCGTGCTCGCTGCCGGGCGTCGGTCGCCTGCGATCCGGGCGACGCCGAGGTCGGCTAGCAAGGGGCGCCGGTCGGCCGAGAACAGGATGTTGGCCGCGCTGACATCCCCGTGCACGACATGCTCGGTGTGTAGATAGCTCAGCGTCGCACCGATCGGGGCAAGCGCCCCCACCGTCTCCCCTGCCGTCAGCCGACCTCGGCGGCGGAGCAGATCGTGCAACGAGCCACCGGCCGCGTAATCGAGCACGAGCACCACATCCGAGCCCTCGATGATGACGTCACGCAGTCGCACCAGGTGCGGGTCGTCGAGCACGCGCAGCAGTGCGGCCTCGCCGAAGGCATAGTGCCGATCGGCCTCCGACGCGAAGTGGATGCGTTTGAAGGCGACTGACTCGCCGGTGGCGAGCACCCGCCCACGCCACACCTCGCTGGTGCCCCCGCGGCCGATCTGTTCGTCGACGGCGTAGCCCTGAACCTCCCACATGAGCTCCCCTCCCTGCCGGGGCTCACCGTAGAGCCTCGCGCCGGATCGTGGCGGCGGTTGTCCACAGGGGTGATCGACCGCAACGACTGCGCACCAGTACCGCACCTAGGCTTGCGATTCATGACCGCTGATGCGCCGACGATCCTTGCGACTTCCGGCGGGCTGCGCATGGGCACGCGCACCCGCTGGGAATTCGCTCCGCTCACCGACTTCGCGATCGAGCTCGCCGGCGTCTCCGGACGCGCCCCGCGCGTGTGCTTCCTTCCGACGGCGCTGGGCGACGACGCCAACGTCGTGACGTGGTTCTACGACGCGGCGCGGCAAGCCGGCGCGCTCGCCTCGCACCTGGCTCTGTTTCCGATGCCCAACCTCGGCGATCCGAGCGAGCACCTGCTGGCCCAGGACGTGATCTGGGTCGGCGGCGGCAGTGTGGCCGGGTTGCTCGCGATGTGGCGGGTACACGGCATCGACTCGGCCCTGCGAGCTGCGTGGGAGGCCGGTGTCGTCCTGACCGGGGTCTCGGCGGGCTCCCTGTGTTGGCACGTCGGCGGGAC
>JAFAWL010000184.1 GCA_019241805.1 Actinomycetota bacterium | reverse complement strand
CGATCGGGCTCGCCGTTATGGTCGTTCTCGCGAAACCGGGGGATTCTCCATGCCGGTCGGCGGCGCCCGCTTCAAGCCGGAGCGCTGGAGCGGGGCGCCGTTGAGGCGGATAAGAAATTGCGCTGACTTACTCGGATGTTCAGTGTTGCCAGCTGTCAGCCAACCGGTCGAGGGCGCACACAGTGCTTCACCGCTCTGAGCGAGCCAGCTCGAGGTCGTTCCGTCGTGATTGGTGACGCGGAAGTCGACGGCTCCGCGTTGAGTCGCTAGGGCAGCTACGACTTGCTCTACCTGCGGCCAGCCGTGCGCGATTTCAACTACGTCGGCGCCGGTGCGCTCGTCGAACTGACGGTAGGAGACGCCGGTTTCACCAATGCGGAGCACCGCCTTCGCCTGTCTCGCTCTTGTAGACGACACCGCACTGCGTGCACATCGTGTCGGGCCACTGGCCGTTGTTGAGGCCCGGGTCGATGGTGAAGCCGTGGTCTAGTCGGCAGAGGGTGGCGCCGAGCGCCACGGCTCGCACTAGGTGGTAACGGTCGGCGGTTATGCCGCTGTCCGGTGTCATCACAACCGGGAAGTACGCCGGGTCGATACCGCCGATCTGATACCAGACGCCGCCGTCGAGCATTTCCCTCTGGACGTCGGGGCTGATGTAGACCTGTGTGCAGCCATGCTGGTAGGCGGCGGCGAAGGCGTGAGCGCGGGATGTGACGGTCAGTTGTGGGGTGGGATGAGTGTTGTTCTCGGGCTCCAGGATGAGCGCTGGCCAACCAGCTTCGTCGTGCTTAGGTGACACAACGAGTACTCGGATCGGTCCTGCGGTCATGATCGGATCGTACGGCGTATCCGCAGAGCAAGATTGCTGTCTTTGTCCCCTTCGGCGACATTACCTCGCGACGACGGCAACGACAGCGACGCGACCGCGTCGGACAGGCCCGGACAGACCGTCTCGATAGGTTGTGACTCGAACTCCACGTCAGCCCATCTGCTGCGGATGCAACGCCTTGGCAATCGCAGTGATCGCATTGGCATTGTTCGGGCTCGGGGTGAGTGAGCCGTAATCGAGCTGCACGAAGCAGTTGTTCCTGATCGCGGTGAGGTCCCTGGTGATCGGGCTAGTCTTGAGGAACTGCACCTTCTGCTCGTAGGTCGGCGTCCCGTAGTCGTTGACGACGATGCATTGCGGGTCGGCCTTGACGACCTGCTCCCATGAAACGCTCGTCCAGCTCTGCTTGAGACTGTGGAAGATGTTCGTGCCGCCGGCCAGGGTGATGAGTGCGTCGGGCTCGGCGAGCCCGGGTGCAGTGACGGGCGAATCGGTGCCGGAGTCGTAGACGAAAACGGTCGGCCGTGTGACGCCTGCGAGTTTGGCCTGCACGCCCGCGATCTGGGCCTTCATCGAGGCGACGAGCGCGTCGGCCTTGGCCTGGACGTCGAAAATCGTGCCGAGGTTTTCGAGGTCGGAGTAGGTGTCATCGATGCTGACCGCTGTCTTGCTGCTCTCGACGTGGGAACACGACTCGGACAGCACGAGGGTCTTGATGCCGTACTTGGCGAGGTTGTCCGGGGTGAGGGTCGTGCCGATGGATAGGCCGTAGTTCCAGCCCGCGAACAGGAAGTCCGGCTTGCGATCCGTTGCGCGTAGTGAAGATCTTCTACGCCTGCTTGGAGCGCCCTGTCGAACGTCGCAAAGCCCACGAACGAGAGAGTGATTAGCAGGATCAGACCGAACGCAAAGAAAGTAGTACCAAGCTGGGTCGCTTGAGCGACGAACCCGAGGGCCACCATTCCGGCTGACACCGCGCCGAGAAAGATCGTCGCGCGGCCGGTCGACTCGGTGGTCGCGGTCGTACGCGCCCCCTGCAGCGTGAAATGCTCGGTCGTAACGAACTCCACCGAGTCTGGCCGCGGTTGCCGCGGCCCCCCGGCCTCAGCTCCGTCGTCGCTGCTCCTACCGGTCACACGCCACACCTACCCCCGTGGGTGCGAACTACAAGTTCGCGCGCGGGATGACCGTCAGAACGCGCGCCGTGTGCTCCAAGAACTCCTGCATGAAATCGCGCAGGAACGCCGCCATCGACTCCTCGCTGACTTCGCCGTCCGAGCTAAACACGTCCGGCGAGTACTGGATGTAGGCACACCTATCGGAGGGCCCGCCGGAGGCATCCGCAGCACCTGCCGGCGGTGAAGAGCGAGCTTCGACAACATAGGGTGGCGCAACATCAGGCACATCTACCCGTGCATCACTGACGGCCGTGGGGCGACGGTTTCAGGCGGCTCCACGGCCAGGGTCGCGATCGGGTATCAGTCGCGTATAGCGGGACGAGCAGACGTTGGCGGTCTCGCGTCAGCGGCAGCTCCGGATGGTCGCTACTTGCCGTCGCCAGCCGGCGGATCGGCGAGAACTCCCTCGAGCATGCCGGTGGCCTGGCCGACCTCGACTAGGTACCCATCAGGGTCGCGCAGATAGCAGCGAATCTCGGCTTTGCGGTCCAGCGGCTCGGTAAGGAACTGCGCCCCTTTGGTCGTGGCGTCGGCGTAAAACGCGGCGATGTCGGCCACACGGACGTTCAGGAAGCTCGACACGGGATCTCCGGCCCCGGGTGGGGTCAGGCTGATGTCGGGCTTGTCAGGAGTGGGGCCGCCG